>CAISKJ010000309.1 GCA_903885885.1 uncultured delta proteobacterium | reverse complement strand
TCGTCGGCGTCGACGACGGCCTGCAGCTCGGCCCGCGTCACCGGGGCCGGGTCTTCGTCGATCCATCGCTGCGCAAGGGCTTTCCAATCAGACATCGGGGTGCGTCGCTCCTCTTGGCGACGCCTATACACCCCGACCGCGCGTCACGTCACGCGTCGCCAACGACCGCCCGCTTCGCACACGACGGCGCCGAGGCGCGCGAGGCGTCGCAGGTGCGCCGACGCGCTGCGCGCGGCGAGGACGTAGGGCGCCTGCGGCGAGTCGGCGTAGGCGCCGGCCACCACGTCGTCGAGGCTCGTGGGCGCGTCGCCGACGGCGGCCAGCACGCGGGCCTCGCGGGCGAGCCGATGCGCCACGTAGAACTCGAGGCGCGCCACGGCGTCGTCGATGGGCGCCCCGTGGGCAGGGAGCAATCGCGTGGGTTGCAGCGACGCGAGGCGCGCGAGCTGGGCGAGGTAGGCGTCCATGTCGCCGCCGTCTTCGGGGTCGATGAGAATGGTGCCCTCGGAGGCCACCATGTCGCCCACGATGGCCCACCCGTGCGCCCGCGAGAAGAGGCACAGGTGCCCCGGCGCGTGGCCCGGCGTGTGGAGCACCGCGACGTCGAGCGCGTCGAGCGCGGGGTCGAGGCGCGCGCCCTCGTCGAGCACGCCGTCGACGGCGACCGACGCGCCGAGGCGGTCGCGCGTGATCGGGTGCGCGAGAAGAGGAACGCGAAACCTGTCGCAGAAGCTCCGCGCGCCGCCCACGTGGTCTTGATGGTGATGCGTCACGATCGCCGCCACGAGCCGATGGCCGCGGGCGAGGCGGGCGCGCACGGCGTCTTCGAGGCGGCGCTGCTCGTCGCTCCAGGGCGACGCGGGCTCGACGGCATAGAAGACATCGCCGCCGACGAGGTAGCTGTTGGTGTGGGTCGCGGGCGGCAGCGTAGGGGTGCGCAGCGCGATGCGCACGACGCCGACGCCCACGGTCTCGACGCTCGGATCTTCGCTCACGGCGGCGACCGTACCACACCGATGCGACGCGATCGGTGTTAGCGTCGCTCCCCTACAAGATGCGAAGAATCACGCTGCTCGGGCTCACGTTCTCGCTCCTCGCATGCAGCGCGGGCTCGCCCGGCGGAGGGCTCCCGGGCGACGACGCCGCACCCGCCGACGCGACGATCGACCGCAACGACGCGCCCGGCGATCGCGCCGACGACCTCGCGCCCACCGACGTGACCGCGCCCGATGCGACGGTGCTCGATGCAACGGTGCTCGATGCAACGGTGCTCGATGCAACGGTGCTCGATGCAACGGTGCTCGATGCAACGGTGCCCGATGCGAGCGTGCCCGATGTGCGCGCGCCCGATGCGACGGCGTCCGATGTGCGCGCGCCCGACGTGACGAGCGACGCGCCGCGCGACGTGTTCGTGCCCTCCGACGCACCGCGCACGTTCCCCGCGGGCATTGGCATGGGTGTGTCGCCGGCGCTCCCGCCCGAGCGACGGGTGACCTGCGGAACGCCCTCGACGGCAGCCCCCGCGGTGACCGTCGGCGCGGCCGATCGCTTCGTGCTTCGCGGCCGCGTGGTCACCCCGACGGGCGTGCTCGCGGCGGGCGAGGTGCTCATGCAGGCAGGCCTGCTCTCGTGCGTGGCGGCGAGCTGCGCCGCGCGACCGGGCTACGCGGGCGCCACCGTCATCGAGACGCGCGGGATCATCTACCCGGGCCTCGTGAACACGCACGACCACCCGCAGTACGACTTTCTCCCGCCGTGGACGCCGCCGATGCTCTACGGCAACTCCGACGCGTGGCAGGGCGCCGCCGCGTACCGCGCCGTCACCGAGCCGCTGCGCACCAACGAGGCGATGCACACCTGCGCGATGCTCAAGTGGGGCGAGCTGCGCGCCATCGTGTCGGGCACCACGAGCGTGCAGGGCGCCCTCAACCGCGTGTGCGCCACGCGCACCCTCGCGCGCAACGTGGAGTACGGCACCGACTTCGGCGGCGTCGACACGCACCGCACCAACACCCTGGGCATCGCGTCGGTCACGGCCCCCGCGGCCGTCACGCTGCGCGCGGCCATCGATGCGGGCTCGGTGTCGGCCTACATTCTTCACCTCTCCGAGGGGGTGAACGACGCCGCGTGGCGCGAGTGGGGGATGCTCCTCACGCGCGACCTCCTCGTGCCGCAGCTCACGGTGATTCACGGCACCGCCCTGGGTCGCGAGGAGTTCGGCGCGATGGCCTCGGTGGGCGCGCGGCTCATCTGGTCTCCGCGCTCCAACATCGTGCTCTACGGTCGCACCACCGACGTGGGCGCGGCCCTCGACGCGGGCGTCCTCGTGGCGCTCGCCCCCGACTGGACGCCCACCGGCAGCCCCAACCTCCTCGTCGAGATGCGCTACGCCCGCGAGGTCTCGCGCGCCGCGCTCGGAAACCGCCTCACGTCGCGCGACCTCTTCGAGATGGCCACCGCGCGCGCGGCGCAGGCCATCGCGCGGCCGCAGGTGGGCGCCCTCGTCGAGGGCCGCTACGCCGACGTGATGGTCATCCCCGACCGCGGCTGCGACGCGTACGACTCCATTCTCGACGCCCCCGTGGCCGACGTGCGCCTCGTGATGATCGGCGGGCGGCCGATGTACGGCGACGCCGCGGTGATCGACGCGCTCCCCGCCGCGGCGCGCGCGCGCTGCGAGCCATTGCGCGCGTGCGGGATGGAGAAGCGCGCGTGCGTGGCGCTCGCCGACACCACCAACGAGCTCGACCGGACCGCCGCGCAGATCGAGGCCGAGCTGGCCGCGTTCTCTACGCCCTACGCGCTCGTGCCGCAGTGCCCGCCGTGACGGCTTGACGCGCCCTGCGCACAGGCATAGGGACTCTGGCCATGACCCAGAGCGACCTGCTGCGATCGATGCTCCGTGCCCTCAGCGACGTGAAAGAAGAGGGCGACACCTTCGAGATGGCCGACACGTGGGACGTCACGGTGCACGCGGGCCACAAGGGCGCGTCGCTCACCGTGCCGCACGCGGTGAAGATCACCCTCAAGCCCGACTTCGTCGTGATCGAGACTTCGAAGAGGCACCAGTTTGTGGTGCAGAGCGCCGAGGTGCACGCGTTCGGTCAAGAGCCGTCGGAGCGCGAGACGAAGAACCGCCGCACCGGCTTCGCGTGATCGAGCGGGCCTGAGCGACGGGTAGCGCCGCCAGTGCCGCCCGCTCCGCGCCTTGCCACGTACGAGGCCGCGGGCTATTCAACCGCCGATGAACGCGACCGGCACCGAGGGCGAGTTGATGGCGCTTCGGCACCGCGCGGAGCAGGCCATTCGCGCCTCGAGGCCCCGTGAGCTGATCGTCCGGCTCCTCGAGGAGATCGTCGCGAAGGCCGACGCCGCGAGCGACGCCTCACGCTTCGCGCACCGCCAGCTCGCAGAGATCCACCTCGAGGCGTCACCGTGGGCCGCTGCGCTGCACCTGCGCAGCGTGCTCGCGAGCGCTCCCGACGACGACACCGCGCACGCCCTCATGGGCCTATGCCAGGCCGTGCAGGGCAACTACCGCATGGCCGTCGCGTCGTTTCGCAGGGCCGTCGCGCTGGCGCCGTCGAACCCCTGGTACAACCACAACCTCGGGCACCTCCTCGACGTGGCGCTCGACGCGCCCTCCGAGGCGCTGGTGTATCTGCGCAAGGCCCACAGCGCGCAGCCCGGCCAGGAGGAGGTCGGGGCGTCGCTCGCGCATTGCTTCGGGCGCCTCGGCCGTTGCGACGACGGGGCCGCGCTCGCGCGCTCGCTCCTCCAACGACACCCGCACCACGAAGACCTGCGCAGCTTGCTCTCTTGGCTCGAGCAGGGCGCTCCCCCGCGCAAGCGCTCGAAGCTCCGCGCGGCGCCGTCACGGAGCCCGTCGATGCACGCCATCGCGTCGATTCCAGCGGTCTCGAAGCGCGCGGCGACGCAGGCCGAGCCCGACGTGGCCGAGCTCACCGCGCAGCTCCGACGCGCGGGCGCCACCGACGTCGAGATCGCGCGGGGCGTGCAGCTCTGGCGCGATTTCGTCGCCGCGGGGCGCGCCCGCATGTGCGCGGTCACCGCCGCCGCGATCGACTACGCGCTCACGCGCATCGACGGCGGCACGGCGCGCCAGCGCGAGGTGGCCGACCGCCACGGCGTGAGCTCCACCGAACTGGCCGCGCGCTTCCGCGAGCTCAAGGGCGCGCTGAAGATCACCGCCCGCGACGCGCGCTACAGCTGACGCCCCGCGGCGGGCTCGCTCGCGGGGATCACGTACGGCCACGAGAACGTGAAGTTCGCGTTACGAAACGGCCGCAGGCGCGCGCGACGAATCACCGCGGCGATGCACGCCCCCGCGGGCGTACCCGAGAAGGGCGCGGAGATCTGAACGCTGCTCACGCGCCCCGTGTTGAGCGCTGTAATCGCCACGAGCACCGTGCCCGCGCGCCCGCCCACGCAGCCCCGCACCGCGGGCGTGAGGGCCGTGAACACCGAACGGATCTCGATCGACGTGGGGCGCTCTTCGACGGGGAGCGCGGGCGCCGGCCGCGGGCCGCGCACCACCGCACGCACGGTGCGGACATCGGCGACGGGCGCGACAGCCTCGGACACG
>CAISKJ010000308.1 GCA_903885885.1 uncultured delta proteobacterium | reverse complement strand
CGTCGCACCACGTCGGAGATTGCGTCGTAGTAGTCTTTCGTGTGCCCGCGCGTGAGCAGGTCGCTGCGGGCGAGGGCGTCGAGGGCCTCGCTCGCCACGAGGTAGGGGTGCCTCGGCGGCGGCGGCGGGACGAACTTCTTCGGCCGCCCGCGCCACCACGCGCCCGCGGCGAGGGTGCCCACCACCACCGCGAAGAGGGCGTCGAGCGCGAGCGCGCCGTGGCGCCACGTGAGCGCGCCGAAGCGCACCTCGGCGGGCGGCGTGATGTCTTTGGGCTGTGGGTGCGAGGTGTTGCCGAACACGCTGCGCACGCGAAACCGCACGCGCGGCGTGCAGATGCGCGCGATCTCGTCGCCGGTGTTCACCCGCGCGGGGAGCGCGTCGATGCTCACCTCGGCGACCTTGAACACCTGCACGGCCACGGTGACATCGGTGGTGACCCAACCCTCACCCGCGGGGCGCGCGCTGCGGTCGCGCTCGGGCTGATCGCGGGCGTAATCCATCTCGATCGCGGGCTGCTGAAAGGCCACCACGTCGGGGTCGAACTCGACGCGGTCGCGCGATCGGTACCGGAACCGATACGAGATGAGCACGCGGTCGCCCACGCGCGGCTGATCGGGGCCGAGGCTGTAGGTGACCGTCGGCGCGCGGTCGGCCGCGAGGGGATCGGGCGTGCACGTCGACGGCGCGGCGCTCGCCGCGTCGGAGGGCGCGTCGGTGACGGCCGACGCGTCGGTGACGCCGGCGTCTTGCGCGAATGCGGTCGCGGGCGCGAGGGCCAGCGCGAGGCCCAGCCACGGTGCGGCGCGAGAGCTCACCCGTGCATCCTCCTGGCGCGGCGGCGAAAGAACTCGGCCAGCGGCGCGATGTACGGCCGGTGCGTGCTGATGGCGATGTGGTCGAGACCCAATCGCTTGAAGAGCGAGTCGCGCGCGATCTTCTGCTGCACCACCTGCTTCTTGTAGGCATCGCGCACACGCTTCGACGACGTGTCGACGGGGATGAGCTCGCCCGTCTCGAGGTCTTCGCACCACGCGATGCCTACATCCACAAGCTCGTCTTCGCGCGGGTCGGTGACCGTGACGGGCACGAGGTCGTGCTTCGCCGCAGCCACCCTGAGCGAGTGCTCGTAGTCGTCGCCGAGGAAGTCGCTCACCACGAAGCACACGGCCCGGCGGCGCGAGAGGTGGCCGAGCGCGTCGAGGGCGCGCGCGAGGTCGGTGCCGCGGCCCCTGGGCTGAAACTGAAGCGTCTCGGCCACCACGCGCATCACGTGGCGCGGGCCCTTGCGCGGCGCGATGACCTTCTCTACCCCGTCGGTGAAGAGCACGAGGCCCACGCGGTCGTTGTTCTTCACCGCGCTGAAGGCGAGCACGGCGCTCACCTCGGCCACGAGGTCTTGCTTGAACATCTGGCGCGTGCCGAAGCGCTGCGAGCCCGACATGTCGACGAGGAGCATCACGGTCATCTCGCGCTCTTCGCGAAAGACCTTCACGTGCGGGGTGTTGGTGCGCGCGGTGACGTTCCAATCGATGAAGCGCACGTCGTCGCCGGGCTGGTACATCCGCACCTCGTCGAAGGCGAGGCCGCGGCCCTTGAAGACAGACGCGTACGTGCCCGCGAGCTGGTCGTTGGCCAGGCGCGCGGTGTGGATCTCGATCTTCCGCAGCTTCTTGAGAATCTCCTTGGAAATCATCGGTGCAGCGTTGCGCCCTTACGGGACCTCGACGGCGTCGAACACGCGCGTCACCACCTGGTCGGCGGTGACCTCTTCGGCCTCGGCCTCATAGGTGAGCGACACGCGGTGCCGCAGCACGTCGAGCCCGATGGCCTTGATGTCTTCGGGGATCACGTACCCGCGGTGCTGCAAGAACGCCCGCGCCCGCGCGGCCATGTTGAGCGCGATGGTGGCGCGCGGCGAGGCCCCGTACTTGATCATCGGGGCGAGCTCTTTCAGACCGGCCTTGGCGGGCTCGCGCGTCGCGAACACGATCGACACGATGTAGTCCTTGAGCTTGTCGTCCATGTAGATCTCGGGGATCAGCGAGCGCGCCTTGATGATCTGCTCGGGCGTCACCTTCGCGCTCACCGTGGGGGCCGACGTGCCCGTCTGCCGATCCATGATCGCGCGCTCTTCTTCGCGCGTGGGGTATGCCACCTTCACCATGAGCATGAAGCGGTCGACCTGCGCCTCGGGGAGCGGGTACGTGCCCTCCTGCTCGATCGGGTTCTGCGTGGCCATCACGATGAAGGGATCGGGGAGCTTGAAGGTCTGGTCGCCGATGGTGACCTGACTCTCTTGCATCGCCTCGAGGAGCGCGCTCTGCACCTTGGCGGGCGCGCGGTTGATCTCGTCGGCGAGCACCAGGTTGGCGAAGATGGGGCCCTTCTTGGCCACGAAGTTCCCATCTTGCGGGCGGTAGATCACCGTACCAATGAGGTCGGCGGGGAGGAGGTCGGGCGTGAACTGCACGCGCGCGAAGTGGGCCTGCAGCACGTCGCAGAGGGTGCGCACGGTGAGGGTCTTCGCGAGGCCCGGCACGCCCTCGAGCAGCACGTGCCCGCGGGCCAGGAGCCCGATGAGCAGCCGCTCGACCATCGTAGGCTGCCCCACGATGACCTTGCCCACCTCGGAGAGAATGTCGTCGATGAACTTCGACTCGGCCTGTACGAGCTCGGTAAGCGCGCGATTGTAGCTCATGGTCGTTGGTTCAAAATCGGGTGCGATGAAGAGTTGGGCCGCGGTGCGAGCCCGCTGGGCACTACCGCGAAGCCGCGCCTCGATGCAACTGGCGGCGCAGCAAACCCCCGGAGGTTACGGGGCTATTCCCGCCGTTGGGGGTCACGTCTTGGCGAGGCGCACGATCTCGGTGCCCATGCCGCTGTCGGTGAAGATCTCGAGGAGCACCGCGTGGGGCTTGCGCCCGTCGAGCACGTGGACCTTGCGCACGCCGCCGTCGATGGCGTCGAGGGCGCACTCGATCTTGGGGATCATGCCGCCGTCGATGACCCGCTGCGCGATGAGGTCGCGCGCCACGCTGGCCGACAGCGACGAGAGGAAGGCCCCGTCGGCGCCGCGCACGCCCTCGATGTCGGTGAGCAGGATGAGCTTCTCGGCCCGCAGCGCCTCGGCCACCTTGCCCGCGGCCGTGTCGGCGTTGAGGTTGAGCGAGGCCCCGTCGGTGTCGACCCCGATGGGCGCGATCACGGGGATGAAGCCCGCGCGCATGAGCTCGACCACCACGTCGGGCGTGACGTGCCGCACCTCGCCCACGCGGCCCATGTCGACCTCTTCGCCGTCGCGGGTGACCATCGGGGGCGACTTCTCGGCGAGGATGAAGCCGTCGTCTTTGCCCGAGAGGCCCACCGCGCGACCGCCGTGCCGGCAGATGAGCGACACGATGTCCTGGTTGATGGAGCCCGCGAGCACCATCTCGACGACCTCCATCGCGTCGTCGTCGGTGACGCGGAGGCCGTCGACGAAGCGCGACTGAATGTTCGAGCGCTTGAGCGCCGCGCTGATCTGCGGCCCGCCGCCGTGCACCACCACCACGTTGACGCCGATGTATTTCAGCAAGCACACGTCGCGGGCGAAGCTGTCTTTGAGCTCCGGCGCGATCATGGCGTGGCCGCCGTACTTGATGACGAACGTGCGACCCTGAAAGCGCCGGATGTACGGCAGCGCCTCGAGCAACACGCGGGCCTTCTCGATCGCGGTCTCCATGGGCGGGCGCTTGTAGGCGATCCCGCGGCCTCGCACAACGGGTGTCGCGCTACCAGCGCGCAGATGCCGGACGTACTGTGACCGCGACGCCCGCCGAGAGGAGCCGCGCGTCTTCGTGGATGGGCAGGTCTCCGCGCTCGACCACCTGGAGGTATCGCACGAAGGGGCCCGCCGACAGCCACGGCGCGAGGGGCGCGTCGAGGCCGAGGCCTGCGTCGAAGGCGAAGCGCGCGAGGCCGCCCGTGACCGCCACGTGGGCGTGCGCGTCGACGTAGAAGCGCCAGCGCCCCGCGAAGGGCTCGAGGCGCAGGCCCGCGCCCACCAGCGTGAAGGCCGCGCTCGAGGCGCCCAGCGTCGAGCCCTCGCCCGCGGGGAGGCGCCAGTACGCGGCGCCCGCCTCGACCGCGAGCGCGAGGCCGCGGGAGCCTCCGTCGGGGTGCACGAGGTGGACGCCGACGCGCCCGCCGCCGCCGCCGCCCCACGAGAGCGCCGGCGCGTTGCCGTCGTAGCCCGGCGCGGCGCGGTCGCTGTTGCGCTGATACGCCGAGAGCATGTACGCGGCGCCGCCCTCGAGGTGCAGCGCGACGCGGTGGTGCCACCGGTCGGGCGGCGGCGGAGGCGGCGCGAGCGCGACGGGCGCCGCTGCGACGGGTGTCACAGGCGCCTCAGTGACGGGCGTCACGACGACGGGAGACGCTTCGAACGACCGCTCGAGGGCGCCCTCGCCGGCCGCGTCGAGGGCGCAGCGGAGGGTGTGCGCGCTGCCTCGATCGAAGGCGATGGGGGCGCCCGTGGTGGCGGTGAGCGCGGCGCCGTCGAGGCCGCAGAAGAGGCCCGCCGCGACCGTGACCCGGCGGCCGCCGTCGGAGGCCTCGGGCTCGACGGAGAGGCGCGCCACCGCGGCGCTCACGACCTCGCTCGGCGGGCCCTGGAAGCCGTCGCCGTCGATCGCCGAAACCCGCATGAAATAAGTGCCCTCGGCGACGTCGGGCACCGCGATGTGCGTCTGCTCGGCGGGGCCGCGCGTGTCGGCGACGAGCTCGTTGAAGCGCCGGTCGCGCGCCACCTCGACGTGCCACTGCGCGGGCGCGGGGGGAGTCTCTCCGTGGGGGCCGCGCACGGTGGACGCGTCGCCGGGGCGCAGCTCGCTCACGAGGGTGGTGGCGTCGGCGTCGGAGAGCACGAGGCGCGGCGGCCGCGCGCCCCACACGGGCGCCAGCGGGAGGAGGCG
>CAISKJ010000307.1 GCA_903885885.1 uncultured delta proteobacterium | reverse complement strand
GCGGCGCGCGGCGGGTACCGCTTGTCGAAGGCCGCGCGCGAGAACACCACCGCCTTGCCCTTGCGCGGCGGCGCCGGCGGGAGCTTCGCGACGATCTCGGCGCGCAGCGCGTCGGTGATAAACACCGGGTCGTGCCGCGCATCGACCAGCACGAGCCGCGCGGCGTCGGCGGGGCGCCCCGTCGCGAAGTCTTCGCTCCAACCGACGACCTCGTCGCCCGCGAGCGCGACGAGGCTCACCGACACGAACTCGACCTCCTTCGCGGCGTACAGGCCCGGCGCGGTGCCGTTGACGCGAAGGCGGTACGCGGTCACGTCGCGCTCCGTGCTGCTCGCGCAGTACGAAACCGTGGCGCCGATGGGCTCGGCGGAGGCCGCGAGGCCCGCCAGCGCGAGCGCGGCGCTCACGGCCTCGCAGACCGTTCGCTCGCGCGTCGTGTGGTCGGCCTCGTCGGGCTGCGCGACGGGGCGCGCGATGATCGGAAGGCTCGCGAGATCTACCGTGGGCGCTGTCATGGTGCGCGCGATAGCGTCCTCGCGCGGCGCGTGTCAATGCGGGGTCAGCCGCCGAGGCCGTGCTCCTTCGCGATCGCGGCGTTGCGGGCGTCGGCGCGCTGCAGCGCGGGGCGCGCGTCGAGGCGCGCGACGTAGGCCGCGAAGGCCGGGCGCTTCTCCACCATGTTGAAGCGGAGCATGTACCGAAGCGTTCCGCCGAAGACCACGTCGGCCATCGAGAAGGTGTCGCCGAGAATGAACGCGCGATCGGCGATGGCCGACTCCATCGCGGTGAGCATCGTCTCGTAGGTGCCCCAGCCCACCTGACCGGGCCTCGCCTCCCAGTTGTACATCTTGGCCGTGGAGCCCGGCTCGATCACCGACGGCGCGAAGAACGACCAGCGCAGGTACGTGGCCCGCGCGGGGTCGTCGACGCGGGGCGCGAGCGTCCCGTACGCGTAGCGATCGGCGAGGTAGAGCGCGATCGCCGCGACCTCGGTCACCACCTGGTCGCCGTCGGTGAGCAGCGGGAGCTTGCCCATGGGGTTGAGCGCGACGATCTCCGGCGCCTTCTGCGCGCCGGCCATCATGTCGACCCAGCGGAGCTCGTAGTCGATGCCGACCTCCTCGAGGGCCCAGACCGAACCGGCCGCGCGCGAGAAGGGATGATGATAGAGCGTGACGGACATTGGCGTTGCGCCTCCAGAAGGGGGTGTGCAGAGAGAGGCGCGGAGGCTACTACCGGCGCGCGCGCGGGCGGTAGCGTGGCGCGCGCCGCATTCGGTTGACAACCGCGGCGCAGATTCGAGACACAAGCCTCCCCATGTTCTCGATGAGCGTGCTCTGGCGCCGCACCGACCCCTTCGTGCCGCCGCCCATCGTCGCCGAGGGGGGCCTCGCGCTCCTGCGCGCCCGCATGCTCGTCACGTTCTGCTGGCTCTTCGCGGCCACGGCGCTCGCGGCCCTGGTGCCGAGCGCGCTGCGCCCCGAGACCGCGCCCGTCGAGATCACCTTCTTCGGCAGCTTCGCCCTCGTCGCCGCCGCGGGCCCCTGGGTGCTACGGCGCACGGGCAAGACGCAGATCATTGGCGTTGCAGTGACGATGATCGGGGTCGTCGCCGCGGTCCGCGGCGCCCTCTGGATGGAGGGCATCTACTCGGCCTCGGTGATGTGGGTCGCCGCGCTGCCGCTCCTCAGCGCGTTCCTCCTCGGCACCGGCACGACGCTCGCGGCCGTCGCGGTCGCGGCGCTCACCTTCGCGGCCGTGGGCGCGCTGCACGCGGCGGGCGTGCTCGCGCCCTCGCCCCTCACGCTCATCGCGCACCGCGTGGTCAACCTCACGTCCTTCGCGGTGTTCTGCGCCATCATCGCGCGGCTCCACGAGTGGTCGGCGAGCCAGGCGCGCGCGTCGGAGCGCGAGGCGCAGCAGCTCTTTCAGGTCGTGTCGCGGCACATGAACGTGGGCACCGTGCTCATCGACGGCGCCACGATCGAGTTCGCCAACGCGGCCGCGGCGTCGCTCCTGGGGCGCCCCGAGGGCTCGCTGCAGGGCGCAGCGTGGGCGAGCGCGCGGCCCGACGGGCTCACCCTCGACCTCGCCGACCCGACGGGGCTCCACGAGTTCGACCTCGCGGCCGACGCCGGGGCGCGGCGCATCGCGGCGCAGGCCGACGCCGTCGGCGGGCCCCACGGCCCCGCGGTGCTCGTCACCCTCGTCGACATCACCGACCGCTGGCAGATGGACCAGCGCCAGCGCGCCTCGCAGGAGGCGCTCACCCACTCGCTCCGCGAGAAGGAGACGCTGCTCAAGGAGATTCACCACCGGGTGAAGAACAACCTGCAGATCATCTCGAGCATGCTCGCGCTGCAGTCCGACCAGATGCCCGGCGAGGCCGCCCGCGCGCTCCTGCAAGAGAGCGTGCAGCGCGTGCTCTCCATGGCGCTCATTCACCAGCAGCTCTACGGGATGGAGTCGCTCTCGCGCATCGAGTTCGGCGCCTACGCGCGCAGCCTCTCCGACTCGCTGTGCGCCGCGCTGGCCCCCGAGATGCGCGTGCGCGTCGCGGCCACACCGGTGGCCCTCACCGTCGACGTGGCGGTGCCCCTCGCGCTCATTCTCAACGAGCTCGTCACCAACGCGATCAAGTACGGTCGTCGCCCCGCCGACCGGGCCGAAGGTCGCATCGGCGACGACTGCGACGTGCTCATCGAGGTGCGTCGCGACGACGGCCACGTGGTGATCTCCGTGGCCGACGCGGGCCCGGGCCTGCCCGGCGGCGTCGACCCCGCCACGTCGAGCACGCTGGGCCTCCAGATCGTGCGCTCCCTCGCGCGGCAGCTCCGCGGGGCGCTGGCCGTCGACGTCGACCGCGGCACGCGCTTCGAAGTGCGCTTCCTCGCGGCGGCCTGAGCGCGATACCCACCGCGCGCAGAGTTGGCACATACTCGCGTTCCCCGATGGCTGACCCGTCCGACGCGCGCTTCGCAACGCTCTGGGCCACGCGCTGCGCCCCGACGCTCGACGCCGGCATCGCGCACGACGCGACGCAGCGCCCCACGGTCGATCTCGCGGCGGCGGCGCCCACGGCCAACCTGCCGCTCCTCTCGCTGCGCCAGGGGGGGGAGGCCCTCGGGGGCCGACGCGAACCTCGTGGCCGACGGCGAGTTCACCCTGCGCGAGCTGCTGGGCGAAGGGGGCATGGGCAAGGTGTACGCGGGCCTGCAGCGGTCGCTGGGGCGCGCGGTGGCCGTCAAGGTGCTCGACGGATCGGAGACGAGCGATCGCGCGCGCTCGGCCCTGCTGCACGAGGCGCGGGTGACCGGTCGCCTCGAGCTCCCCAACATCGTGCCCGTGCACGTGCTGGGCGTCGACGAGGCCGGGCACCCCGTGATGGTGATGAAGCGCATCGAGGGCGTGACGTGGCGCCGCCTGGTGCAGGAGCCGTCGCACCCCGCGTGGGAGCGCTTGCTGGCGCGGCACCGCGACCGCCACGAGGGGCACGTCGAGATCCTGCTGCGGGTGTGCGACGCGCTCGAGTACGCCCACGCGCAGGGCGTGATCCACCGCGACGTGAAGCCCGACAACGTGATGGTCGGCGCCTTCGGCGAGGTGTACCTCCTCGACTGGGGCGTGGCCCTCGACACGCGCGCGCTCCCCACAGGGCGCGCCGTCGTGGGAACGCCTGCGTACATGGCCCCCGAGATGGTCGACGGGGATCCGGCGAACATCACCGCGGCCACCGACGTGTACCTCCTCGGCGCGACGCTCCACGAGGCGCTCACGGGGGCCGCGCGCCACGGGGGCGAGTCGCTGCTCGCGGTGTTCTTCTCGGCCCATCGCTCGCTGCCGGTCACCTATGACGACGCGGTTTCGCCCGAGCTCGGCGCGCTCTGCAACGAGGCGACGG
>CAISKJ010000306.1 GCA_903885885.1 uncultured delta proteobacterium | reverse complement strand
GTGGCGCGCCCCTTCCCCCGCGAGAGCGAAGAGGTGAGCATCCCGCCGCGCGCGATCACCCCGCCGCCGCAGCGCGCCGCCAGCGTCGCCCCGGGGCCCAACATCAACCCCGTGGCCCCCGCGCAGCCCGTGGCTGCGCCCGGAGCCTTCGTTCCGCGCGCGCCGGGGCAGGTTCCGTCGCTGCAGCCCGTGGCGCGCCCCGCGGCGATGCAGTCGACGACGGCGCCGCTCTCGCTGCGCCCGCCTGCGCCGCAATCTCCGACGACCACGCCGCCCCTCGGCGCTCCGCCCCTCGGCGCTCCTCCCACGACGCGCCTCTCGGTGCCGTCGCGCCCGGTCGCGCCCGCTGCCCCCGAGGCCGTCGCGAAGCCGCAGCCCCTGGTGCTCCCGCGGCCCGCGGCGTCGTCGATGCCGCTGCCTCGCACCGTCGTCCCCGGCGCCCCGTCGGCGCCGCCGCCGGGCGCCACGCGGCCCGCGCAGCCCCTCACGACGCCGTCGCCCGTGGTGACCGCACGCCCGCCGCAGCCGTCGATTCCGCCGCGGCCGAGCGCGCCTGCGCCGGGCGGCGACGACCCCGCGATGCGCCAGCTCTACGACCGCTACATCGCGGCCCGCAAGCAGACCGGCGAGACGGGCGATCTGCGCTTCGAAACCGTGGCCCGGCAGGTGAAAGACACGTTGCCGCGCCTCGCCGAGAAGTACCAGGACGCCGACGTGCGCCTCGACGTCACCATCAAAGACGGCAAGGCCATTTTGCGCCCCGTCGTCACGATGAAGAAGAAGCCGTAGGGGCGCTTCAGCGCACCCGCACGCGCAGGCCCGGCTCGGCGGTGGTGGGCATCACGGCCGTCCACCCGGGCGGCGCGTTGGGGGGCGCCCAGGTGTAGAGCCACGCGGCGTCGCGAGGCGCGAGGTTCACGCACCCGTGCGAGTGCGCGGCGCCGAAGCGGTCGTGCCAGAAGGCCCCGTGGAGCGCCTGGTCGTTGTGGAAGAACATCACCCACGGCACGCGCGACACCGTGTAGAGCGCCGTGGCCGAGTAGAGGTCGACGTTGTCGACGTTCGACATGTCGGTGGTGGCGAGCTTCACCCACACGCGGTGCTCGCCCGTGACGGTCTCGTTGCCGCGCCGACCCGTCGACACGAGCGTCGAGAACACCGGGCGCGCGCCCTCGAAGGCCACGAGCACCTGCCGCGCGCGGTCGACGTCGACCCAGCGCTCGTTCTCGGCGAGGTCGCCCGGGGCCGCGGCGGAGGTGGCGCGGAGCAGCGCCGACGACGGCACCCAGCCCGCGTCGAGGCGCGACCACGCGCGACCACGCACCGTGCGCTCCTCGCGAACGTGCACGCCGTCGCGGCGGGCGAGCTGCACCGGCGGGTCGGCGCTGTGGGCCCGCGCGGCGTCTTCGAGCGTGGGCCACGCGCGCGTGTCGACGCGCAGAAAGGCCACCGAGGCCAGCGTCTCGCCGGGCTCGTAGAAGATGCCCGCGCGCTCGCTGGGACGCGCCCACGAGAGGTCGCGCAGGGCCACCCAGCGGCCACCCGCGGTGCGCACGAAGGTGCCCTCGTCGACGTGCTCGGTGCCCGTGACGGCCACCGACATGCCGCGCTCGAGCTCCTCGGCCCAGTTGTCGTCGCGCACGTCGTCGAGGCGGCGAAAGGTGCGGACGCCCGCGCGCGTGGCGTACGCGTACTGGTAGGGCACCACCTGGCCGTCGGGCACCACGGGGAGCACCGCCGTCTGCGGCGCGTCGTGGGAGAACGAGACCCCGCCGTCGCTGCACACCCACGCGTCGACGCCCACGCGCACCCAGACCCCGCGGCAGCCGACGCCCTGCGTGGCCTCGAGCGCGGGCAGGAGCGCGCCCCGCGCCGCCGTGCCCCGTCGCGGCGCCTCGCCGTGCGGACGCTGACGGATCACCTCGCCCTCACGTTGGATGCGCACCGCGCGGGCGCCGCGGGGAACGGCCGTGCCGTCGGCGAGGTCGGCCGCGCGCTGCGGGTCGACGGTGATGGTGGTCGCGGGCACCGACGGCGCGCTCTGCGAGGCGTTGCCGTAGTACATTCG
>CAISKJ010000305.1 GCA_903885885.1 uncultured delta proteobacterium | reverse complement strand
GTCCGGTGGTAGAACCGCGGCGAAGGCAGAGGTCTGAATCGATGAGTGACGCAAGCGTGAACGCTCTCCTCAACCGCATCGGCCCGTCGTCGCAGCCCGCGCTCGACGGGCGCACCCTCGACGTGCGCGACCCCAGCACCGGCGAGGTGCTCATCCGGGCGCCGCGCTCGGCGGAGGCCGACGTGGCCCGGGCCGTCGAGGCCGCCCGCGGAGCCTTCCGCGCGTGGAGCGCGACGCCGGCCCCCGTGCGCGGCGAGGTGCTCTTCCGCGCGGGTGCGCGGCTCACCGAGCGCAAAGAAGAGATCGCGAACGTGATGGCCCGCGAGATGGGCAAGCGCCTCGAGGAGGCGCGCGGCGACATTCAAGAGGCCATCGACACGGCGTGGTACGCGGGCTCCGAGGGGCGCAGGCTCTTCGGCCGCACGGCGCCCTCCGAGCTGCCGCAGAAGATGGGCTTCACGCTGCGCCGCCCCATCGGCGTGGTGGGCGTCATCACCGCGTGGAACTTCCCCGTCGCCGTCCCGAGCTGGAAGATCCTCCCCGCCCTCGTGTGCGGCAACACCGTCGTGTGGAAGCCGTCGGAAGAGGCCCCCGAGAGCGGGCACCTCTTCGCCGAGTGCCTCTGGGAGGCGGGGCTTCCCGCGGGCGTGCTCAACGTCGTTCACGGCACCGGCGACGAGGCCGGCGCCGCGATCGTGGCGCACCCGCAGGTGCCCGTGCTCACCTTCACGGGCAGCACCGCCGTGGGTCGCCGCATCTACGAGGTGGCGGGGCGCAACCTCAAGCACGTGTCGCTCGAAATGGGCGGTAAAAACCCGGTGATCGTGCTGCCCGACGCCGACGTCGAGCTCGCCGTCGACGGCATTCTCTGGGGCGCCTTCGGCACCGCGGGGCAGCGCTGTACGGCCACCAGCCGGCTCATCGCCGTGGGCGCCGTGGCCGACCGCGTGGTCGCTCGCCTCGTCGAGCGCGCGAAGGCCCTGCGCGTCGGCGATCCCCTCGACGCCGACGTCGACGTGGGCCCCATCGTGTCGGAGCGCCAACGGGCGCGCATTCACAACTACGTCGAGGTCGCGAGGCGCGGGGGCGCGACGGTGCTCTGCGGCGGCGAGCTCCCCACCGACCCCGCGCTCGCGAGGGGATCGTTCTACCCCCCGACCGTGGTCGACCACGTGAAGCCGGGCAGCACCCTCGCGATGGAAGAGGTCTTCGGCCCCGTGCTCGCGGTCATTCGCGTGGCCGACTTCGACGAGGCCATCCGCGTCGCCAACGAGGTGCCCTACGGGCTCAGCTCGTCGGTGTACACGCGCGACGTCAACACGGCGATGCGCGCCGTCGAGTCCATCGAGGCGGGCATCACGTATGTGAACGCGCCCACCATCGGCGCCGAGGCGCACTTTCCCTTCGGCGGGGTGAAGGCCACGGGCAACGGGCACCGCGAGGGCGGCTGGGCCCCCTACGAGTTCTTCACCGAGCTCAAGACCGTGTACATCGACTACTCGGGCGCCCTCCAGCGCGCGCAGATCGACAACCGCGAAGACTGATCGCCCGCGTTACCGCCCCTGCGCGGCGCGGCGTAGACCCTCCGCGCGACGACGCGCATCTCACGCCGCACAGGAGCCACACCATGGTCGACAAGCTCGTTCTCACCGACGCCGAGTGGCGTCAGCGCCTCACGCCCGAAGAGTATGCGGTGCTCCGCCACCACGGCACCGAGCGCGCGTGGACTGGGTGCTTCGTGGGCACCAAGGCCCCGGGCACCTTCGTCTGCGCGGGCTGCGGCGCGCCGCTCTTTCGCTCCGGCGAGAAGTTCGAATCGGGCACCGGGTGGCCGTCGTTCACGCGCCCCGTGGCGGGCGACGCGATCGCCGAGTACCACGACAGCGCCTACGGGATGGTGCGCACCGAGGTGCGCTGCGCGCGCTGCGACGGGCACCTGGGACACGTGTTCCCCGACGGGCCGCCGCCCACGGGCCTGCGCTACTGCATCAACTCGGTGTCGATGAAGCACGTCGCCGAGGGCGAGGCCCTCACCCTCGTGACGAAGTAACGCAGTGCGCGCCCTCAGGGCGCCACGGAGCGAACGCCCGCGCAGCCCCAGCTCTCGAGCGTGAGGCGCAGGTCGTGGGCGCCCGACAGGCTGAGGTTGCCGCCGCGGCTGCGAATGTCCCACGTGCGCGCGTTGGTGAGCGGAAGGAGCGCGCCCGCCGCGACGGTCTGCTGCACGTCGAGGATGCGCGTGTCGCCCATGGTGCCGATGGCGCTCCCCAGAATGGTGCCGAGCACTGCGACGGTGCCAAACACCCAGCCGTAGCCGTCGGCGTGCTGGGCCACCATGCCCGCGCGCCCCGAGATGTCGTTGAGCACGCGCTGCGCCGCCGCGCCGTTCGAAGCGAGGAAGCACCCGTACGTGATCGTGATGTTCGAGATGCTGCGGTAGAGGTCGCCCTGCCCCCACAGGAGGCCCTCGCTCGGGCGAAGGTTGATGGTGGTGGTGTTGCGGTTGCCCGACACCGAGCGCGGCGTCACGAGCAGGAGCTCCGAGTGGCGACCGTCCTCCGCGCTGATCACACAGTAGAGGTTGCTCCCGAG
This sequence comes from uncultured delta proteobacterium, assembly GCA_903885885.1. GTDB lineage: Bacteria > Myxococcota_A > Polyangia > Polyangiales > CAISKJ01. Next base: position 4,909 of record CAISKJ010000305.1, on the reverse strand, counting down.
GTCGAAGAAGCCTCGCTGAATGGAGATCTCCTTCACGCGAATGCGCAGCTGCGGGTCGGCGCAGGTGGTGGCCGACGGGGCCACGCCCAGGTCGGTGCCGCACACGAAGTTCGACCGCAGGTTGCCGTCGAGCGCGTTGTCGCACACCGGGAGCCGCGTGCTCGAGAGCGGCACCGCGAGGGCGCCGGTACAGCTCGGCGCCATGTCGCAGGTGGGGCAGCGGTTGCAGTCGAGGGGGCACGTCTCGCAGGTCTCGCTGCCGCGCGTGCAGATGCCGTCGCCGCAGGTCACCGTGATGTCGGTGGGCAGCGCATCGACCGCGGCGTCGGGCGCCGAGGCGACGTCTTCGTCGATCACATCGACCGCGGCGTCGGGCGGCGGCGGCGTCGTCGACGCGACATCGCCCGCGGCGCACGCCGACACCACCGCACCGACGAACACCCACCGCCCGGCCGAAAGCTTCGCGCGCATCGCACGCGACTCTAGTTGAAGCGCCGCGCCCGCCACAAGTATGCCCCGCGCCTTCAGCCCTCGCGCGCGTCGAGCACGCGGTCGGCCCGCACGATGCGCAGCCCGCGACGCCCCCGCGCGCCCAGGGCGAGCAGCAGGTGCGGTCGCGTCCAGCGGTCGACGCGGCCGCGCAGCGTCACCGGGTCGCTGCCCGGCGTGCGAAGCACGAGGGTGATGGGCTTGTTGGTGCCCGCCATGCGCGAGAAGAGGGCGTCGAGCGAGGCGCGCACCCGCGGCGGCCCGCTCTGGCCCACGCGAACGTCCCACAGGTCGCGCGCCGTCACGGGACGAAACACCGACACGAGGTGCGCCAGCAGCGCCGCGGTGGCGCGCGCGTCGTCGCCCGCCCGGTGCCACCGAAACTCGCCGAGCGAGAGCTTCGCCGCGAGCGACGCGAGGCCGTAGGTCTTCGCGCGCACCGCGCGGCGCGCGAGGGTCAGCGTGTCGAGCGCGTAGCGCAGGCGCTCGGGGCGCCCCGCGGCCTCGAATGCGCGGTCGAGAAAGGCCACGTCGAGCTCGGGCGCGTGCGCGACGACCACCGCGTCGGAGAGCATCGCGGCGAGGCGCGGCGCCACGTCGGCGAAGGCCGGCGCGTCGGCGAGCGCCTCGGGGCCGAGGCCGTGCAGCGCGAGGGCCCCCGGATCGCACGAGACCTCGGTGCGCACGAGCGACTCGAAGGATTCGACGACGCGTCCGCCCACCACGCGCACGACGGCCACCTCGACGATCGCGTCGCGCCCGGGGTCGGTCCCGGTCATCTCGCAGTCGAGGCACGCGAAGGCGCACTCGCCGAGGGCGAGGTCCCAGGGCGGCCCCGGCGGCGGGTCTTCGTCGGCGGCGGTGTCTCGCATGCGCGGCGCGCATCGTATAGCGCCGGTTCCCTTGCGTGGGGTATGGCTGATAGTGTCGCCCTTCGTGACGACGGCACCGGCCTCCCATCGCGCGCTGCGCCTCGCGGCGCTCGCACTGGCTACCCTCGCGGCGCCTTCGGTGGCCCGCGCCGACGACCCCGCGTGCGCGGCCTCGACGACGCGCTCGCGGCTGCTCTTCGCGGCCCGCGGCCCCGTCGATTTCGGCCCCGGCTTCATGGGCGAGGCGGGCAGCGCGAACCTCGGCCTGCGGTACAACTTCCTGCTGCTCGGCGACTACGACTGGGTCATGCCGGGCAACCTCGACCTGCGCTGGCCGCCGGCCTTCACGGCCACCGCCACGGGCGACCCCAACGGCGGTCGGCTCACCGTGCAGTACGGCATGCGGCTGCAGTTCTGGCTCCGGCTGCTGGGCTCCGAGTTCATGATCCCCGTGCCCATGTGGGCGGGCGTCGACCGCAGCGAGCGCGGCATGTCGATGTTCACCCCGTGGGCGTGGGACCCGGCCCCCACGGCGGTCACCGTCACCGCGCACGAGCGCCTCCTCCGCGCCGACACCATCAGCACCTCGTTCGGCCTGGTGAACTACTGGGTCTACGGCGCCTACGACCTCACCACCACCATTCGTACGGCGGAGATCTCCTTTCCGCAGGCGATGACCAGCATCACGGCCACCATGCCCGAGGCGCGCCTCGTGTCGACCTCCAACGGCGACGCCGAGCTCCCCACGCGCTGGAGCGGCGCGCTGCGCTATCAGGGCTCGCTGCGCCTCCGCGTCGAGGTCGACTATCCCATCCCCGTGGTGGGCGGCCGCCGCCGCGATTCGTTTACGCCCGACGGCATCCCCTTCGCGAGCCGCACCGAGCAGCAGGTGAGCGTCGATCGCAACGTGCGCCTCTCGCTCCCCGGCGCCGAGGTCTCGCCGCCCTTCGAACTCAACCTCGGGCGCATTCGCCTCGGCCTCTCGGGGCGCGAGGTGGTGACGATCCGCAACCCCGGCACGGCCACCATGGCGGTCACCCCCGCCGCGCCCGAAGACACCCATTTCACCGTCGCCACCGACCCGCTCTGCATCCCCGGCGGCGGCTCGCGGCAGGTCTCGGTGCGCTTCGTCCCCGACCGCGCGGGCATGTACACGAGCGACCTCGTGCTGCGCACCACCGCGCCGTCGGCCCCCGAGGTGCACGTTCGCCTCGTGGCCGAGGCCATCGGCACGAGCGGCGCCGACGCGAGCGCTCCTCCCGCCGACGCGGCCCCTACGGTCGATGCGGGCGACACCGACGCGATGGCGCCCCTCAACGACGTGCCTCCGCCCGAGGGCGACGCCGCGCCCGAGGCCGGGCTCTACGTCGACCCCGAGAGCAACCCGGGCTGCGGCTGCGCCGTCCCGTCGCGCGCGCGGCCTCCGACGGCGGCGCTCCTCGCCCTGGCCGCGACGATGGGCGCCCTTCGGCGTCGGCGTGCGCGACCGGCGACGGGTTCGCGCTATCGTACCCGTCGATGACGGCAACCCCGACGCCCGATCCGCACGACCGCGAGACCGCCCAGACCCTCGACGACGTCGAGGAGCTTCTCAAGCGCATCCCTGGCGCGCGACGGGTCGTCACCGAGGTGCAAGACCTCCGCGCGCTCTTCGTCGAGCGGAGGGCGCCGCGCATCGCCGTGCTGGGCCGCCGCGGCGTCGGCAAGTCGAGCCTCGCCAACGCCCTCCTCGGCGTCGAGGTCGCGGCCGTCGGGAGCGTCGAGGACACTACGCCTGCCGCGGGGTGGTACGATGTAACCGCCAACGGCCACGCGCTCCGCTGGCTCGATACGCCGGGCCTGCGCGCGGGCGGCGAGCCCGGGCGCCGCGAGCTGGTCGAGCGCGCGCTGCGGGCCGAGCGCCCCGATGTGGTGCTCCTGCTCGTGAAGGCGACGCAGGTCGACGCGAGCATCGCCGAAGACCTCGACGAGGTGCGCGCGCTCATCGCGGCGATCGCGGGCGACCGCAAGGCGCCGCCGCCCGTCATCGCGGTGATCACCAAGGTCGACGAGCTCGCCGGGGCGCGCGCCAAGGCGCCCCCCTTCGACCACGACGTGACGCGGCGCGAGAACATCGCGACGGCCGTGGGCACCCTGCGCAAGTACCTCGACGAGGCGAAGCTCGAGGTGCGCGACGTGGTGCCCGTGGCCACCTGGCAGCGCTTCAAAGACGGCGCTCGCATCACCGACTGGCGATGGAACCTCGAGACCCTCGGGGCGGCCCTCTTCGACGCGCTCCCCAAGAACGCGCAGGTCGAGGCGGCGCGCGCGCTCGAGCGCGGTCGCGCGATCCGTCGACGCGTCGCGATGCGCATCGTGGGCACAGCCACGAGCGTGTCGGTGGTGATCGGCGCCACGCCCCTCCCCGTCGCCGACCTCGCGCTCCTGCTGCCTCTCCAATCGGCGATGCTCACGTCGCTGGTGTACGTGTCGGGGCGCACGCTCAAGCCGCGCGCGGTGAGCGAGTGGGTGGGCGCGATGGGCGTCAACGTGAGCAGCGCGCTCGGCATGCGCGAGGCTGTTCGTGCGCTCCTCAAGCTCGTGCCCGGCATCGGGCCCACCGTCTCGGGCGCCGTCGCGGGCACCGGGACGTGGGCGCTCGGCGTCGCGGCGGTGCGGTACTTCATCGACGGCGACACGGTCGAGTCGTCGCGCGCGGCCTTCGACGACGCGCTGCGCGACGGCGCTCCGCCCGAAGACGGCCCCGGCGGCGCCGATGACCGCTCGGGCTGAGGTCGTCGCCCGCGCGCTCGCCGCGCTCGATCACTGCGAGCGCGTGTGCCCGCGCGAGTCGTCCCGTGCGGTCGCGGTACGCGTCGACGTGTTGCGCGCGCTCGTAGCGCACGGCGAGGCGCCGCGCGTCGTCGCGCTCGGTCGCCGCGGCGCGGGCAAGAGCTCGCTCCTCAACGCGCTGTGCGGCGCACCCGTGGCGCGCGTGGGCGACGTGACCGACACGACGCACACCCACGCGGTGCGGCGCGTGGTCACCGAGGCGGGGCCCCTGGTGTGGCTCGACACCCCAGGGCTGCGCGCGGGCGCGCGGGCCGGCCGCCTCGACGCCGTAGCCTCGGCGACGCGCGCCTTCGAGCCCACGGCGCTGCTGGTGCTTTGCGCCGCGACGGAGGTCGACGCGGGCATCGACGACGACCTCGACGACGTCGCCGCGATCGTGCGGGGCCTCGCGCGTGAGGCGCCGTTGCTCGCTGTGTCGACGCGCGTCGACGAGGTCGCTCCGCCCGACGTGCTCACGCCGCCCTTCGACGACGACGAGAAGCGCGCCAACATCGCGCGCTCGGTCGCCACGCTGCGACGCCACCTCGTGCGCCACGACCTCACGCCCCACCTTGCGCTGCCCGTGTGCGCCCTCACCACGTGGCGCGGCGACGCCCTCGTCGACGACGCGCGTTGGAACCTCGGCCCCCTCGCCCGGGCCCTCGCCGCGGCGACGCCGCGCGCGCTCGACGACGACCTCGGTCACCTCGTGCGCGGCCTCTGCGACGCCGTCGTCG
>CAISKJ010000304.1 GCA_903885885.1 uncultured delta proteobacterium | reverse complement strand
GACCACCTCGGTGGCGCCGGGGAACCACGCCCAGCGCAGGTCGGCGCGCGCGAAGGGGGCCGCGAGGCTCTGCGTGCCGGTGTACCCGTCGGCGGGCTCGGTGCTCTCTTCGAGGAAGAAGTCCTGGTTGTAGTCGGCGGGCGCGAAGTAGGTCTCGGGGCCGTCGAGGCGCCGCGCGCTCGCGTCGGGGCGGCGGTCGACGACGCTGAAGCGGCGCAGGTCGAAGGTGCGATCGGCGTGGCGCGCGAGGGCGCCCGCGCGGAGCGTGAAGCCGCGCGCGACGGTGGCCTGCGCGTCGAGGCCGCCGCCCAGTTCGGCCTGCGAGAGGTCTTGAAACAAGCGAAACGTGGCGCTCCGATCGTTGATGAGCGTGGGCCGCGAGCCGCCCGTCACGTACTGCATGCTGCGCGTGTCGGGCTCGTCGCGACCGGCGATGTTGCCGAAGAGCTGCCACCGCACGCGGAGGTGCGCGGCGCCCGCCATCTCGCGGTGATCGCCCGCCACCTGCACGAGCGCGAGGCGTCGCGCCACGAAGCGCATCTGCCGCTCGGCCACGGTGTCGCTCACGCTCTCGAGGAAGCCCGTGCGGTAGTTGGTGAAGTCGGTGGCCGACTGGTTCCACATCGCCGTGAGCGACACCTCGTGGTTGGCGCGCGGCTGCCAGTTGAGCGACCCGAGCGCGCCCCAGAGCGCGGTGCGCGTGGTGTTCTCCTGCCCCCACGACGCGTTGGCGTCGCGCGAGAAGTTGTTGCGTCGCACGAAGTGGGGCGCCGCGGCGGTGCCCTCGTTGCCCACGGTGGCCACGTCTTCGACCTGACGCCGCGTCGCGAGCTGGTAGCTCAGCGAGAGCTGGTACCCTACGGGGCGACCGCCCACGCGCACCGTGTCGCCCACCGAGAGCGCGAGCTGCGCGTTGGGGAGCGCCGTGGTGTCGCGCACGTTCCACACGTTGCGAAAGCCCGCGCTGACGCGCGCGAGGTCGGCGGGCGACTGCGTGCTCGACTCGCTGGCGCGCGCGTTGGCGGGCACCGTCGCGGGCAGCGCGCGGGTGCCGTCGTCGAAGCCCAGCGCGTCGGTGGAGCCGCCCGTGTAGCCCGGCGTGGCCGAGGTCTGCGTGAGCGTGTCCATGCCCAGGGTGCCCGACACCTGGAGCGTGAAGCGCGACGGAAACTCGCGCGTCGTGAGCTGCAGCAGCGCGCCCGCGAAGTCGCCCGGCAGGTCGGGGGTGAAGGTCTTTACGAGCGTGAGGCTGTTGAGCAACGAAGCGGGGAAGAGGTCGAGCTGCACGCCGGGCACGTCGGGGTCGAGCGACGGCAGCGGCATGCCGTTGAGCGTCACGTTCACGTAGCGGCCGCCGAGGCCGCGCACGTAGGCGTACTGGCCGCCGACGATGCTCGCGCCCACCACGCGGCGAATGGCGTCGCCCGCGTTCTGGTCCGGCGAGCGCTGCATCTCCTGCGCGCTCACGCCGTCGGACACCGACGCGCTCTCGCGGCGCTGCTGCATGAGGCCCGCGAGCGTTCCGGTCTGCGCGCGCGCGGTGACCACCACCTCCTGGGTGCGGGCGCGGGCCGTGGGGCGCAGCACGATCTCGACGCGCGTGGTCGCGCCCTCGCGCACGACCACGTTCTCGACGCGCGCGGGCTGCAGCGCGCCCTGATAGCTCCGCAGGGTGTACGTGCCGGGCGGGAGCTCGAGGGCGAAGTTGCCGTCGAGGTCGGTGCGCACGCGGCGGCCCGTCTCGACCACGATCACCGGCGCCTCGATGGCGCCCTCGTGCACGCTATCGTCGATCACGCGCCCCGCGATGCCCGTGCGCGCGCGCGGCGCCTCGGGCTCCACCGGCGGGAGGCCCTCGTCACCGACGGGCGGGAGGTTCTCGTCGCCGATGGGCGGGAGGTTCTCGCTCGCATCGGCCGGCGCGCTCGCGTCGACGGGCGTGCTCGCATCGACGGCGACCGGCGCGCCCGCATCTTGCGCCCACGCAACGGATGGCATTGCAAGCGCGCAAGGCACCACCAGCAGGGCCGCGTAGCCCCGCGTCACCAACACTCGCGGCGTCATTCAGCGTTCCTCCAGGCGGAAGGGCACGCGCACGTTCCAGTAGACCTCGACCGCCTCGCCCGCGACGCGCGCGGGCTGGTAGCGCCAGGTCAGGAGGGTTGCGCGCACGACCTCGTCGAACAGCGGGTGGCCGCGGCGGATGATCACGCGCAGCACACGTCCTTCTTCGTTGATGACCAGCGTCGCGATCACCGTCGCCTCGACGCCCTGCGCGCGCGCCTCGGGCGGATACTCGGGCGTCGCGTTGGCGCTCGCGGGCTCGGGCGGATCGCCCGACTCGGGGAGCTGGATCGGCCCGCGTTGCACCGCGGGCGCGGGCGGCGCGGGCGGCGCGGGCGGCGCCTCGGGGGCGTTG
>CAISKJ010000303.1 GCA_903885885.1 uncultured delta proteobacterium | reverse complement strand
TTCTCCCTCGACCACGCCGCGATGGTGGTCGAGTGCGGCAGCAACGCGGCCGGCGAGATCGCGCGCATCGGCGACATGGCCCGCCCCGACGTCGCCATGTGCATGAACGCCGACGCCGCCCACACCGAGTCGCTCCGCACGCTCGACGCCGTGGCCGACGAAGAGGGATCGATCTTTGCGTTCGCGTCTCGCGCCGTGGTCGCCAACGCCGACGAGCCCCTCTCTCGCGCCCGCGCGAGCCTCGCCAAGCCCCACGTGGCGCGCTGGCTCTTCGGCGTGTCCGCCGACGCGCACGTGCGTCTCGTCGCACGCACGCACCTGCCCGACGGCCGCGCGCGGCTGCGCTACGCGGTCTCTCCCGCCCTGTGCGCGGGCGCGGGCGAGGTCGAGGTCGAGAGCGCGCTCCTCGGCGCCGCGGTGGCCACCAACATCGCCGCGGCCCTGTGCGCCACGGCCGCCACGGGCGTCGATGCCGACTCGCTCCGCGCGGCCGCGAAGGCCCTCGGCGCCGTGCCCGCGGTGCCCGGGAGGCTGCAGCTCCGCGAGCTCCCCTCGGGCACGCGCGTGATCGACGACACCTACAACGCCAGCCCGCGGGCGCTGCGCGCCGCCGTCGACGCCGCCCGCGAACTCGCCGAAGCCCATAAAACAAGGCTCGTGATCGCCCTCGGCGACATGCTCGAGCTCGGCCCCCTGAGCGCCGACGAGCACGCGCGCGCGGGCGAGCTCGTGGCCGAGGCGGGCGCGGCGGTCTTCATCGCCGTGGGCCCCGAGATGGAGCACGCGGCCGAGCGCGCAGAGAGGCGCGGCGTCGAGGTGCACCGCGCGGCAAACTCCGTCGCGGCCATCGAGATGCTCTGCGGCGCGGTTCGGGCGCGCGACACGGTGCTGGTCAAGGGCTCGCGCGGGATGCGCATGGAGCGCTGCGTCGACGCGCTCACGGAGGTCGTCGGAGCGTGATCTACCTGCTGCTGTATCCCCTGCGCGGCGCGGCCTCGTGGCTGTCGTGGCTCAACGTGCTCCGGTACATCCCCTTCCGCACCATCATGGCCACCATGACGGCGATGGTGATGTCCTTCGCGCTGGGGCCGTGGTTCATCCGCCGCCTCGCCGAGAAGCAGATCGGCCAGGTGGTGCGCGACGACGGCCCGCAGTCGCACCTGTCGAAGCGCGGCACGCCCACCATGGGCGGCTCGCTCATCCTCTTCACGCTGGTGGTGCCGACGGTGCTGTGGGCCGACCCCCACAACAGCTTCGTGTGGCTCACGCTCATCGTCACGGTCTGCTACGGGATCATCGGCTTTCTCGACGACTACCTGAAGCTCAAGAAGAAGAACTCCGGCGGCCTCGCGGGGCGCTACAAGCTCGTCGGGCAGGTCGCAGTGGCGGCCCTCGTGGTGGGCTACCTCTTCCTCGGCAAGGGCTCGTTCCTGCCCGCCGATTGGCTCGAGCACCGCGATCACCTGGCGCTGCCGTTTCGCGCGTACCGCCACGCGATCGTGCTGCCCATCGGGGTCTACATCG
>CAISKJ010000302.1 GCA_903885885.1 uncultured delta proteobacterium | reverse complement strand
GGTCGCAGTCGGCGAGGTCGGCGATGGACCCCACGGGCACGATGCGATCGCCCGTCGCGGCGGCCTCCTCGGCGGTGACCTTCGCCTTCTCTACGAGCTTCTGGAGCCCGCCGACGATCTTCGATTTCGCCTTCGCGGCGAGCTCCAGCGACGCGTCGGCGAGCTTCACCGTAAGCCCCGCCGCGGCGGCCACCTGCGCGATGCCGCTGCCCATCTGACCCGCGCCCAGCACTCCCAATACCTTGATCTCGCTCATGCTCGGGCGCGTAGACCACGGCGCGCGCGCCCGTCAAGGCTCTCCGCCGCCCGATGGCGCCCGCCCCCGCGTCGCGACCGGTGAATCTCCCGCTGGATATTCGCGCCCAAACGCACGTACAAATGTGGCCATTCCCGCCAATCGCACACGGAGACTTCGAATGAACGCAATCGCTCCCCAGGCTCGTCGCCTCGCGCTCGTCGGCGCCGTCGCCGCGCTCGCCCTCACGGGCTGCCCCTCGCCAAGCATCTACGGCACCGCGCGCACCATTCCCCGCGGCCAGATTCAGCAGACCGTCGCGGTCGAGGGCCTCGGCGCCACCACGAGCGGCGCGTCGGGCTTCGTGCCCACGCTGCCCACGTACCAGTTTCGCCTCGGCCTCGCCGACAACGTCGACCTCGGCCTGCGCGTGCCCAACCTCACGTCGGTGGGCGCCGACGTGAAGATCAACCTCGTGCGCGGGGCCTTCGACCTCGCCGTCGACCCTGCCATTCAGGGCATCTACGCCGGCGTGAGCGACGTCAACGTGGGCCTCCTGTGGCTCCACGCGCCGGTGATTCTCGGCTTCAACCTCACGAACAACTTCTCGATCATCGCCACGCCCGGCATCTCGTACGGCGTGTACTTCGCAGGCGACTCGACCTCGTCGTCGAGCTCGAGCCGCACGGCGTACAGCACGGGCGGCTTCGCGGGTCGCCTCGGCGTCGGGTTCAACATCCGCGTGGCGAACACCTTCTCCATTCAGCCCGAGATTACGGCCCTCTACAACTTCAACGCCGAGGGCATTCTGTACATCGCCGGCGTGGGCTTCGAGTTCGGCGCGCACCCCGACTACAGCGACATTCGCTGACCCGCACACTCCCCTTCGAAACGCGAAGAGGGCGCCCGACGGAACACTCCGCCGCGGCGCCCTCGGCGCATCTGCGATCCCGCGACCTTCAGCGCTCGACGACGACGGCCACGGCCTCGCCGCCGCCGATGCACAGCGTCGCGAGGCCGCGCTTCGCGCCGCGCGCCGCCATCGAGTGCACGAGCGTCGTGAGGATGCGCGCGCCCGACGCGCCGATGGGGTGACCGAGGGCCACCGCGCCGCCGTTGACGTTCACCTTCGCGAGGTCGAGGCCGGCCTCGCGCGCGACCGCGAGGGCCACCACGGCGAAGGCCTCGTTGACCTCCCAGAGGTCGATGTCGCTCACCGCGAGCCCGAGGCGCGTGAGGGTCGCGCCGATGGCCTTGGCGGGCGCCGTGGTGAACCACTCGGGCGCCTGCGCGGCCCCGCCGTAGCCCACCACGCGGGCGATGGGTGTGAGCCCGTGGCGCTTGACGGCCTCGCCCGAGGCGAGCACGAGGGCCGAGGCGCCGTCGTTGATCTTGCTCGCGTTGGCGGCCGTGATGGTGCCCGCCTTGTCGAACGCGGGCTTGAGCGCGCTCATCTTCTCGGGGTCGCCCTTGGCGGGCTCCTCGTCGACGCTCACGGTGACGTCGCCCTTGCGGCCCGCGACCACCACGTTGACCATCTCGTTGGCGAAGCGCCCCTCGGCCTGCGCGGCCAGGGCGCGGCGGTAGCTCTCCTTCGCGAAGGCGTCTTGTGCGTCGCGCGAGAAGCCCATCTCCTTCGCGCAGATCTCGCCCGCGTTGCCCATGTGGAAGTTCTTGTACGGGTCCCACAGCCCGTCGTGAATCATGCCGTCGATGACGGTCTGATTGCCCATGCGAAAGCCCTTGCGCGCGGTCTGCAGGTAGTAGGGCACGTTGGACATGCTCTCCATGCCGCCGGCCACCACCACGTCGGCGTCGCCGAGCAGAATGCTCCGCGCGCCGAGCACCACCGACTGCAGGCCCGAGCCGCAGACCTTGCTCACCGTGGTGCAGGGCACCGTGTTGGGCACGTCGGCGTAGAGCGACGCCTGGCGCGCGGGGGCCTGGCCCTCGCCCGCCGTGAGCACGTTGCCCATGTACACCTCGCCGACGTCGGCGCCGGCGAGCTTCGCGCGCTCGAGGGCCGCGCGGATCACCGTCGCGCCGAGCCGCGTGGCGGGCACGTCGGCGAGCGCGCCCTGAAACGCTCCGATGGGCGTACGCACCGCGCTGCAGATGAACACCTCAGGCTTCGTCATGGGATCTCTCGCTTTCTTCTTCTCGAGCGCGCCGCGCGCCGTGAGTGCGGCGCGGCGATGGTGGGTCGAGCGACGGGGATTCTCTGTCCCGTCGCCGCGAAGTCAAGGCGGGGTTTGTTGCGCCGCAGCAATCACGCGCCGCGGGGCGTACGGGCGCGGGCTACGGCGGCGAGCGCGCGCGAGTCCTTGCGGGGCCTGCGCGAGGCGAGGCGCGAGGCCTCGACGCCGCTGGCGCGGATGAATCGCTGCACGTCTTCGTTGTCGACGGCGAGCACCTCGGCGGGGGTGCCCTGCGCCACGACGCGCCCGCGGATGAGCATGGCGATCTGGTCGGCGATGTCGAAGGCGCTCACCATGTCGTGGGTGATCACCACCGAGGTGACGCCGAACTTCTCGCGCATCTCTTCGATGAGGTCGTCGACGGTGCGCGACGTGACGGGGTCGAGGCCCGAGGTGGGCTCGTCG
>CAISKJ010000301.1 GCA_903885885.1 uncultured delta proteobacterium | reverse complement strand
GCCCGCGGGCACGCACACCCCGGAAGGAGAGCAGGCCCCCGCCTGGCAGGTCGCGAGCGCGTTGCCCGCGGTGCACGCGCCGGTGAATGACGGGAAGCCACACAGGCCGTTCCCGCTGCAGTTCCCCGAGGCGCAGTCGCTGGCTTGCGTGCAGCTCGCGCCACCGCCGCCGTGGCACAGGTTGGTGCGCGGGTCACAGCCGCCGCTCAGGCACTGCGAGGCCGCGCTCGTCACAGTACACACCGCAAAGCGCCCGTCGGCGGGCACCACCTGGCCGTCGGCCACCTTCGGCTTGCATGCGTTGGTGGTCACCGCGCAGTAGTTCCCCGCGGTGCAGTCCGTATCGGCGGCACACGCGCCTGCAGACGGCACGCAGTAGCCGCTGCTGCTGCAGAAGCCGGAGAGGCAGATGGCCGCGGCCGAGCTCACGGTGCACCCCGACGCGCCGTTGGGGCGCCCGCAGACACCGTTGTTGCACACGCCCGCGGCGCACTGGCTGGCCTGGGTGCAGGCTTCACCTGCGGGGGCGACGCACGACGAGGTCATGCCGTTCGACGTGCACAGGCCGCTCGCGCAGCGGGGGGCGAGACCGGCGGTGCAGTACGAGACGCCGGGCCCCGTGGACTGGGGCAGCGACGCACCGTTGGCGAGCTTGGGCTGGCAGGTGAAGGTGCCGCTCCAGCTGACCTGGCCGAAGGTGCTCTTCACCGCGTCGCAGTACGAGAACACCGAACACGTCGCGTCGTTGGCGCAGCCGCCCACGGCGGGTACACACACGTTCTCCACCGCGTCACAGGTCTTCGACGCGCAGACCACCGCCTGGTTGGCGACGGTGCACGCAGTGCCCGAGGGCTGGCCACACTTGTTCGCGGTGCAGGCGACGCCGCCGCAGTCGGTCGCGGTGGCGCAGGCCGTGCCCGCGGGCTGGGCGCAGACGTAGAGCATCGACGGGGACAGCACGCAGGCGCCGCTGGTACACGCATCGGTCAACCCGTTCGCCGGGCACTCGCCGGTCGAGAGGCTGAACGCCAGCGTGTGCTTCACGACGCACTGGTGGCCGGCGGGAGAGCAGTACTCGCCGGACTGACAGTCGCGGGAGTCGCCGCAGCCCACCATGGAGCCGCCGCCCTGGGGCCGGCACAGCCCACTCTGCGCGCCGCAGTAGTAGCTCCGGCACACCGTGGGCGCGGTGGCGTCGGTGCACGGGCCGGCGCCATCGGCGTAGCCGCAGGAGGGCGTCGTGCCTCCCAACAAGATGCCCACGTCACCCACGCACTCGGTGAACGAGGCGACGATGGAGTTCGCCTTCGCCGCGCACTTGCCGGTCGACGGGCTGCAGGCGAGCTGCGCGCACGCCGGGGTGACGAAGCTGGGCGGGCACCCGTTGGAGCCGTTGTCCGTGGGCACTGCCGCGCCCCGGGCCACCGCGGCCTTGCACAGGTACGTCGTGCTCGAGCAGTACCCGCCGGGGCACGCCGCGTGCGACGCGCAGTAGGTGTTGCCGCCGCCATCGACGGGGATGCACACCCGCAGGTCGGTGTTGCAGCGGTTCGAGGTGCAGTCTGCGTTGACGCTGCACGTCCGGCCCACCGCCGCGCCGCAGACGTTGGCGGTGCACGCGTTGCCGGCGCACTCGCCGCTGGCCGCGCAGGCCGAGCCACCGGGCAGCGCGCAGGTGACGGTTACCGGGTTGCAGACGCCGGTGAGGCAGCTGCTCGTCGAGCCGTTCGCGGGGCAGACAGGCGCAGGCAGACCCGCGGCCACCTTCGGCTTGCAGGTGAACTTCGTCGCCAGGTCGGTGAGTTCGCAGAAGCTGGAGGCGGTGCAGTCGGCGTCGACGGCGCAGCGGCCCGCGCCGGAGGGAATGCACACGGCGCCGTTCGGGCTGCAGGTGCGGCTCTGGCAGTTCTCGAAGGCGTTGGCCGCGGTGCACGGCCCGGACCCGGGGACGCTGCCGCAGCTGCCCGCCACGCAGGTACCCGACGCACAGCCCGCGCCGGTGGTGCAGACCGCGCCGCCTGCGCTGCCGGCATTGCAGCCCGCGCTCATGGTCCCGAGGGTCGGCGAGATGATCACGCCGGCGAAGTTCTGCGACGTGCCAGGGCACAGGGGCGCGTGCCCGTAATAGGCGCCGCTGATGATGGCGTGCGGGGCGTAGCGCGCGGTGATGATGCCCGCGGGCGCAGTGAGGACACGGTCGACGCAGCCGCCGTAGCCCACGAGGTACGAGAAGCTCGGCGGCGAGGGCTCGACGAACTGCTGCTC
>CAISKJ010000300.1 GCA_903885885.1 uncultured delta proteobacterium | reverse complement strand
GCGCGGCGAGGCGCTCGACGGCGGAGCGCGCGCGCGGGTCGTCGCGGTCGACGGCGCGGAGGGCGACGTCACACGCGCGGGCGAAGAGCGCGGCGCCGAGGTTGAGCGGGGCCGCGAGGTCTTGCATGAGCACGTCGGGGGCGAGCGTGCCGGCGCGCTCGTACGCGATGTGGGTGGCCCAGAGCACGAAGTCGCGCAGCGCCTCGGGGGCGAGGGTTCCGACGGTGTCGGCGACCTGCGCGGCGTCGGTCGCGGCGCCCGCGTCGAGGGCGCACGCGAGGTCGTCGTAGAGGGCCGAGAGCACCACGGCGCGGTCGCGCGCGGTGACGAGCTCGCGGTCGACGAAGGCCCCGTCGGCGGCGCGGCGCGACGACAGCGACGCGAGCCGCGGCAGCACCTCGACGGGCGCGCGCAGGGGCACCGGGTCGGCGCTCGCCTCGCGCTCGAGGGACTGCAAGAGCCGCTGCGGCTGCGCGCGCGTGACGGCGCGGCACGCGCCCGCGGGGGCGCCGCGCGAGGCCTCGCGGAGAAAGCCCGCGACCGCAACGGCGTCGGTCGCGTCGTGGAGGGAGCGCTCGGCCCAGGCGCCCGCGGCGTCGCCCTCGTGGCGCTCGACGAGCCTGCGAAACCAGAGGTAGCGCGCGGTCTCGCTCGCGCCGCGGTCGAGGGCCATGGGGCGCAGGGCGTCGTCGTCGCGGCGCGCCCACGCCCGCACGGGAGAGGTCACCGGCAGCGCCTCGGAGGCGCGCCGCGCGGCCTCGTCGTAGCCCATGTGACGCGCGAGCATGGTCTCTGCGGCGAGGTCGCGCTGGCCGAGGGAGCGCGTCCACGCGAGGGCGGCGAGGGCGCGGGCGCTCACGAGGTCGGCGCCGTCGAGCGCGTCGGGGGTCTCGACGGCGAGGGCGGCGAGGGCGCGCGCCGCGGTGGCGAGGGTCTCGCGGGAGCGATGCCCCGACGACCACGCGGCGTCGAGGGCGGAGAGCGTGGCGAGGGCGGGGCGCGAGGGCGTGAGGGCGGGCCACGCGGCGAGCGCCGGCGGCGCCGCGGAGCTCGCGAGCGGGTGCAGGGGCGTGAGGCCCGCGGCCACGTCGGCGACGAGGGCCACGAGGTCGTCGAAGTCCGCGTGCTCCGGAAGTGCGCCGACCGCGGTGCCCCCGAGGAGGACCTGCCAGCGGCCGTCGCGCCAGCGGGCCTCGACGCGGGGCGCGGTGCCGTCGACGAGGCGCTGCAGCTCGGCGAGGGCCATGAGGCCGCGTCGGTCGGGGCGCAGGCGCGTGCGGGCGGCGAGCGACTCGCGGAGCTCGGCGGCCGACGCGGGAAAGGCCGGCGCGCTCTCGGCGGGCGCGCGCGGCGCCTCGACGCTGCGCGGTGCCTCGACGGGGCGTGCGCGGCGCGCTGGGACGACGAGCGCGGCGAGCGAGGCGGTGCCCACGACGCCCACGGCGGCGATGAGCGCGGCGAAGCCCGCGGCCCGGCGGAGGCTCGAGGGGTCGGCGACCATGAAGTACGTTGCGAGCGGCATTAGCGCACCAGAGCGGTGCGAACATCAAGCTTTGCGCGAGGGGGCTTTGCTGCGCTGCCACCCGGTGAAGGGCCGCATCGCGGCGCGCCACGCGACGAGGGGCGCGGTGTCGTAGGGCGCGAGGTCGACGGGGAGGGCGCCGAGCACGTGCACGGCCTCGGGGGTGGCGTGCACGCGCAGGGCGCGGAAGCGCACGCCGGCGTCGGCGGCCTTGCGGGCCGCGCGCCCGAAGGCGGGGTCGTGGAGGTCGCTGGGGCGCACGCACGAAGCGTCGACGCGCTGCACGACGAAGAGCACGGTGGCGCCGTCGCCCTGGCGCGCGTGGCGGGTGAGTATTTCGAGGTGCTTCGTAGCGCGCTCGCTCACCGAGTCGGGGAAGTACGCGCGGCCGTCGGGGTACACGAGGTGACAGTTTTTGACCTCGATGTCGTGCGCGCGGCCGCGCACGGTGAGATGAAAATCGACGCGGCTCCCCGGGGCGTGCACGTGTTCGGGGGTGAGCGTGCTCCACCCGCGGAGGCGCGGGAGGGCGCGCGCCTCGAGCATGGCCTTCACGAGGCGGTTGGGGAGCGAGGTGTCGGCGCCGTGGGTCACGCCGTCGAGCTCGATGAGCGACCACGTCCACTTGAGCTTGCGCGTGGGCGACGGGGCGGGGGTGAGCCACACGCGCGCGCCGGGCCGCACGAAGCCCTCCATGGATCCCGAGTTGACGCAGTGGGCCGCCACGGTCTCACCCGAGGCGAGGGTCACGTCGGCGAGAAAGCGGTCATAGCGTCGCACGAGGGTGCCCGCGACGAGGGGCGCGGGCCACGGGAGGGTGAAGCGGGGTTCGGTCATTCGCGGGGCGCGCGCAGCGGCGTGTTGACGCTGTGGGGGGCGGAGCATACAGTGCTCGCTGCCTCACGGTTTGCCTCTGTTCGGGGGCGAATGGTTTCGACGTGGGTAGCAACGTGATCGATGGCACGACCGCCGGCGCTCGTAACGGCGTAAATACTGCGAGTACAAGAACTGCGAACGATAACGCGGTTTCCTACGCTCTCGCGGCCTGAAAAACCCTTGAGCCGTGGTTCGATGAGTTTGCCGGTACTCATCGCGCTGCGTAACTGAACAGGCTGGTCTCTCACCCGCGCACCCGGGGTGAGGGGCGAGATAAACAGGGGGCTTGTCCCGCGGATCGCACGCCGACTGGCCTGATGCGGGACGAGATCTGACAGTCGGCTATGTCGTGTAGAAGTCATCGCCGAGCACTTGCGGACCCGGGTTCGACTCCCGGCGCCTCCACCCCTGAACGGCCCCTGCCTCGAGATCGCATGCAGCAAAAGGCGGGTTGCAGTCATCACCGACTTCTCCCGCCTTTTCTGCGTTTGCGGATCGACTTCGGGGCCTCAGTTATCGCGGTAGTCTTGACCGTCCCTCGTCGGACGATCTGGACCTCGCAACCGCGCCTTCCGGGGCGGTGGCCAAGTGCTGTACCGACCCCTGCGTCTTATTCACCTCCTTCGCCCCATGATCGGTCTGGTGCGTTGGCGTCGAAGATCTCGCGCAACCACCGATCGCTCGCGTCGGCGATCGCATCGAGCCGTCGCCGCGACCACCGGCCTTCGAACGGCAGCTCCACGCGCCAATCGTCCTTGACGCTGTGGCGCGCGACGAGGTTCGCGAGCGCGAGCGCCTTCTGGAAGCGCCCGAACGCGTTGTGCGTTGACGTCGCGAGGTGCGCCGCGGCCAGACGCCCGAGCGCCTGTACCTCGTCGCCGCCGAGCACCGGAGGGCGGTGCAGGAGCGAGATCACCTTCGCGGGATCTCCTCCTGCGAGCGCGTCGTCGGCCGCGCGGCAGCGCTCCAGCAGCGTCGGTACGAGCGCCGCCATCGACGGCTCTGCGAGCGGGGCTGCGTCGACGGCGAGGCCCGCGACGGTCAACACGTCGTCGAGCGCGCACTCCTGGCCCGCGCTCTCGTGCGCGCGACGAAGGATCGAGCGCGCGTCGCTGTGACGCCCCTCCCAGAGCAGTGACACCCCGAGCAGATGAAGCACATGTGCGGGCACATCTTCGCGCGTCGCGAGGGGCTCGAGAAACTCCGCCACATCGTGCCATCGACCCTCAGCGACGAGCGCCTCGACGACCTCGTCGACGAAGCCCCATTGCGCGGGGTGTTGCTCCCAGCCGTAGCGGTACGTGCGCGTCGCCTCGTCGCGATGCCCCGCTACCGCGAACTCGCTCGCGAGTTGAGACAGGTGCCTCGGGTCGTGCGCGGTGGCCCCGCGGAGCCGTTCGGCCAGGGCTGGAACCTCGTCACGCGTGGCGCGCGTGAGCGCTGCGCGCGGCGGGTCGAAGGGGCCCAAGACCGCATACGAGCGCGTACAGCGCCAGAACGTGCTGATGCCGTGGACGCGGCCCCAATCATGACCTCGGGGAGCGGGGGCGGTGATGAGCGCGTCGGGGAGGTCGAAGAAGGCGATGCCTTCGGGCGTCGGGAGGGCCCATGCGAGGTGTCGCTGCTCGACGTCTGCGAGCATCCACGCGTTGCCTTCGTAGGTGAGGGTGTGCTCCATGCGAAGCGCGGGCTCGCGCGCAGAAAACCATGCGAGACGACGCGCATCCGACGTCGCCTCCGCGGAGTCGACGCAGATCGCCTCGTGCTGTTGGCTGCACCCCATGGCCTGGCTGCTTTGCGTCTCGCACCCCTCGAGGGTGGGGCCCGGCGTGACGCGCCCGTCGCGCTCGAAGACCGCGAGCCTCGGCGGCGGCTGCTCTTCCGCCTCCATGTCTCCCTCGTCGGAGATGAGCGCCACGAGCGCGCGGCGCGAGGGGTGAGGCGCGACGGCGTGAACGTTGTCGCCCTTCACCACCTGCGGCCACCCGAGGCCAACCCCGCGCTTATTGAGAAAGCGCGTGTCTCGGTGACGCGCGTGGAGCATTGCGTAGACCTCGGGGTCGCCGAACACCGGTCGCGCGTACACGACCTCGTGCTCGCGCAGCACGCGCTCGCTCGCGGTGTCGACGACGAGGAGCCGCTCCTTGCGCGAGACCTTCGATCGCAGGTGGACCCACGCGACGCGGCCTTGTTCAAAGAGCATCGTGTCTTCGAAAATCTCGCCATGGGGCGCGAGCGATGCGAGGTCGATCCACGCGACGATGTCGCCGCGCTCGAGGTCGAGGATCAGCGCGCGCCCGCTGTCGCCCCACACCTCGAGGCACGATCCGCGGCGCACCGTGTCGACGCTGCCGAGCGGCTTCGGGGATCGCAGCGCGATGCGCCGCACGGTGACCCCCTCGGGCACCGTCACGAGCCGCACGAACACGCGGTCTCCGTGCACGACCGCGAAGGCCGCGTCACGTCCGTCGGCCGAGAGCACCACCTGGGGCGCCTCTGTGATGCCCATGTGCATCGACACATCGGACACCTCCGCGTCGAGCCCGCGACCCTCGACGACGCGCACGCTCCACGCCTCTCTCGCCTCCTCGCGGAGCGCCTTGCGGAGCTCGCGCCACCGGTCCGCATCGCGCAGGGGCTCGAGCGAGAGACGCTCATCGATCCTCGTGCAAGCACGCACAACATCGCCCTCGAGGCGCAGCTGCTCGATGCTGCGCTCGAGTGCGTCGACCTGATCGCGGTGCGCGAGCGCGGCGCGGATCGCCTGAAGTTCGGCCTGGCCGTGAGCGTCGAGGCTCTCCGCGGGCACCTCGCGAAGGCCGCCCCGAACGCCTTCGAAATCACCTGCATCCAGCGCACTTCGCGCTACGCCGAGGAGCGCAACGGCCCGCACGCGCTCCCGCTCCATGAGCGCGGCGCGAGCCTCGGCGACGAGCGTGCGGGCGAGGGGAATCGCCTTGAGGAGCGCCTCGTACCGGTCTAGGCGCGTCAGCACCTGATCGGGCGTGATGTGGCCACGCTCGCGCGCGACGTCACGCAACGCGGTCAACGCGTTTGCCGCGGCGCCGACGTCGGCGTTGCGGGGAAGATCGATCCGCTCGATCCAATCGAAGAGCTCGTCGGCGGACGCTGCTCGGAGGCGTCGTCGCACAGGCTCCGGCAGCTCTCCCCAGCTCGCGAGGATCGCGCGAAGTTCGCCGCGCTCGGAGTGGCTCATCGCGTCATCGAAGAGGCGCTGCTCGGCCCTCGCGCGGAGGGTCACGCGCAGCGCGCGGAGGGAATTCTCGAGCGACGCGTCGTCTGCGTCGAGCTCACGCAGCCTCGCGATGCAGCGCTCGGCCTCGTCGGCGTTCTCTCGTTCGCACGCGCGCGCCGCCTCCGCGCGGAGCGCGTCGATCTCCTGCTCGCGGCGCCACGACGCGACGCGATGAAGCACACGGCGCGCTCGCTCGCTGTCGGGCCACTGCGCGAGCGTCTCTCGGGCGAGGCGTTCGGCATCGTCCATGCGGCCCTGATCGAGCGCTTCGGTCACCACGCGCTCCCGCGGCTCCCGGGCGGCGGCCCTGGCGCCCTTGATCGCCGCGTCGAGGGGGAGAATCTCCGGGTGCGAGGGCGCCCTCTCTCGAACGCCTTCGAGGTGGCGAGCGGCGTCTTCGAGCGCGCCGCGCCGTACCGCAGACCGAGCGAGCACGGCCAGCGCATCGGCCGCCCTGGGCGACGAGCTCGCGCGAACCCACGTGAGCGCGCCCGGCTCGTCGTTCGCGCGTGAGGCCGCGAGCGCCAGCAGGGCGAGAACGTCGGGGGACCTCATCGCCGCGGGCGCGATGCGCGGCACGAGCGCGAGCGCATCGACGTCTGCGGC
>CAISKJ010000299.1 GCA_903885885.1 uncultured delta proteobacterium | reverse complement strand
GTCGAGCCCGCGGAGCGCGCGCGCGACGGGAGCGGTGACCTGTACGGTGATGGGCACGGCCGCCGAGGGTACACCCGCCGCGAGGCCCTTGAAGAGCACGTCGCGCATGGCCTCGGCCACGGCGTCGGGCGCAGGGAGCTCGACCCCGCGGGCGAGCGTGGGGCCCACGAGCCTGCGCGCGATCTGCGGCAGCAGGCCCGAGGCGAAGACGGCGATCAAGGCCGCCGCGGGGTGCACCTCGGGGCGGAGCTCGCCGCGAGCGGCGGCGCCCAACACGGCGGCGAGCACCACGGGCACGTGCCCGTCGGAGAAGCGCGCGACGAGGGCGGGCATGCGCGGCGACGCCACGAGGAGCTCGCGCATCACGACGCGCACCACGAGGAACTCCTCGTCGTCGAGCGCGGCGAGGCGCGCGTAGAGGCGCCGCCCCTGCTCCTCGAAGGGCGCGTCGGGCGCCATGGCGGCGGTGATGTCGCCGAGCACCCGGCGGTACTTGTCTTCGACCACGGCGACGAAGAGGTCGTCTTTGGTGGGGAAGTAGTACGACACCATGCCTACGCTGGTGCCGGCCTCGTGGGGCGATCTGGCGCAGCGACGCGCCGTCGACGCCGTCGTGCAGAAAGCGCTCCGCCGCGGCGCGGAGCACCCGATGCTGAATGTCGCTGCGCGGCCTCGCCATGGGCCCCCTTTCTACCCGAGCTTCTTGCGGAAGCGCAGCGAAGCCACCACGCTGAACCACGCGAGGATGCCCGCGAGCCAGAGCACCTCGACGCGCACGTCGGACCAGCCGGCGCCCTTGAGGGTGACGCCCCGCACCACGCGGAGAAAATGGGTGAGCGGCAGCGCCTGCGAGAGGAGCTGCACGGGCCGCGGCATGGCCTCCCACGGGAACATGAAGCCCGACAGGAGGATGTTGGGCAGCATGAAGAAGAAGCTCATCTGCATGGCCTGCTGCTGCGTCTGGGCCACCGTCGAGAAGGTGAGCCCGAGGGCGAGGTTGGCCGCGATGAAGAGCGCCGAGAGCGCGTAGAGCAGCCCCAGCGACCCGACGACGGGCACGCGAAACACCAGGTGCCCCACGAGCAGAATGAGCGTCATCTGCACGTAGCCGATGAGAATGTACGGGACGATCTTGCCCGCCACGAGCTCGCTCGGGCGCACCGGCGACACGATGAGCTGCTCGAGGGTGCCGCGCTCGCGCTCGCGGGTGATGGCCATGGCCGTGAGCATGACCATCGTCATGGTGAGGATCACCCCCACGAGTCCTGGGACGATGAACGTAGCCGTGCGCAGGTCGGGGTTGTACCAGGTGAGCGGCTCGAGGGTGACGGCGGGCGCGGGCGCGTGCACGCCCTGCCGCGCGAGGCGCTCGACGGCGAGGCGCGAGCCCCACGCGAGGGAGAGCGAGGCCGCGGTGTTGGTGGCGCTCGCGACGGTCTGCGGGTCGCTGCCGTCGACCACGAGCTGCACGTGCGCGGTGCGCCCCCGCGCGATGTCGCCCGCGAAGCCCGCGGGGAGCACGACGCCCGCCCGCGCCCGCCCCGCGCGGAGCACGCGCGCGAGCTCGGCGTGGTCGCGCACGGCGCCGACGGTGTCGTAGAAGCCCGTGGCCACCATGGCGCGCACGAAGGCGCGCGAGCGCGCCGTGCGGTCGTCGTCGAGCACGACGGTGGGCGTGTGGCGCACGTCGGTGTTGATGGCGTAGCCGAAGAGCAGGAGCTGCACCACGGGGAGCACCACCATCATGGCGAGGGTGGGCTTGTCGCGGCGGAGCTGAATGAGCTCCTTGCGCGCGACGGCCAGGAGTCGCCCGGCCTTCACGCGGCCCTCCCGTCTTCGCGCACCATGGAGACGAAGGCGTCTTCGACGGTGGCGCGGGCGCGCTCGCAGCGCTCGACCGCGAGGCCTTCGGCCTCGAGGATTCTTCGGCACAGGGCCACCGGGTCGGCGCCGCGCGTGGCCACGCGGAGCACGTGACCGTAGTGGGCCACCTCGTCGACGGCGGGGTCGTGGCGCAGGGCCTCGGCGGCGCGCGTGGCCTCGTCGACGGTGAGCTCGCACACGTGCAGGTCGCGGCGCTTCACGATCTCGTCGGGCGTTCCCACGTCGAGCACGGCGCCGCGAAAGATGAACGACAGCCGGTGGCATCGCTCGGCCTCGTCCATGTAGTGGGTGGTGACGAGCACGGTGGTGCCGCCCGCGGCGATGCGGTGAATCTGCTCCCAGAAATCGCGGCGGCTCACGGGATCGACGCCCGCGGTGGGCTCGTCGAGGAACAGCAGCGGCGGCT
>CAISKJ010000298.1 GCA_903885885.1 uncultured delta proteobacterium | reverse complement strand
GCGAAGGAGTTCATCGGCGAGGGCGTCGCCCGCGCGGTCGCCGACCTGCTCGGGGGTGAGCTCGCGGGCGCGCGGGTGCTCCTCGCACGCGCCGAGGTGGCCCGCGACGCGCTGCCGACGTCGCTCCGCGCGATGGGCGCCACCGTCGACGTGGTGGCCGCGTACCGCACCGTCGCCGCGCCCGCCGACGAGGTCGAAGGGCTCCGCGAAGCACTGCGCGCGGGGCGCGTCGACGCCGTGACCTTCACGTCTTCGTCGACGGTGACCAACCTCTGCGACGCGCTCGGGCCCGACGCGGCGATGCTCCTCGCGAAGGCCGTCGTCGCCTCCATGGCCCCGTCACCTCGGAGACCGCCCGCGCCCGCGGGCTCACCGTGGCCGTCGAGGCGCGCGAGTTCACCACCGCAGGGCTGCTCGACGCGCTGCGCGCCCACTACGAACGCATCATTCACCCGGAGCCTCCGCCATCATGACGTTTCCTGTCCATCGTCCCCGTCGGCTGCGCCGCAACGCCGCGATTCGCGCGATGGTGCGCGAGACCACGCTGCGCCCCGAGCAGCTCGTGTCGCCGCTCTTTGTGACGCCGGGCGAGAACCGCAAGAAGCCCATCGGGTCGATGCCCGGCCACGCGCAGCTCTCCGTCGACCTCGCGCTCGCCGAGGCGAAGTCGCTCTGGGCGCTGGGCATCCGGAGCTTTCTCTTCTTCGGCCTCCCCGACCGCAAAGACGACGAGGGCTCCGGGGCGTGGGACCCGACGGGCCCCGTTCCCACGGCGATGCGGGCCATCAAAGACGCGCTGCCCGACGCGGTGCTCATGGCCGACGTGTGCGTCGACGAGTACACCGCGCACGGCCACTGCGGCGTGCTCCGCACGCGCCGCGACGGCTCCGTCGACGTCGACAACGACGCCACCGTCGAGCGCCTCGCGCGGATCTCGCTCGTGTACGCCGAAGCGGGCGCCGACGTGATCGCCCCCAGCGACATGATGGACGACCGCATCGGCGCCATTCGCCGCGCCCTCGACGGCAACGGCCACGACGAGGTGATCGTGATGTCCTACGCGGTGAAGTACGCGAGCGCGTTCTACGGTCCGTTTCGCGAGGCGGCCGACTGCGCGCCCAAGTTCGGCGACCGCGCCAGCTACCAGATGGACCCGGCCAACACGCGCGAGGCCATGCGCGAGGTCGCGCTCGACCTCGAGGAGGGCGCCGACATCGTGATGGTGAAGCCCGCGCTCGCGTACCTCGACGTGATCTCGCGCGTGAAGGAGGCCGTGAGCGTCCCCGTCGCTGCCTACAACGTGTCGGGCGAGTACGCGATGCTCCACGCGGCCGCGGCCAACGGGTGGCTCGACCTCACGCGCGTGGTCAAAGAGACGCTCCTCTCGATTCGCCGCGCGGGCGCCGACATCATCATCACCTATCACGCCCGTGACATCGCGGAGCACCTGTAAATGAAGCGCTTCGTGGCCCTCTGCGGGCTGCTCGTGGCGTGCGGGACGCCGCCCGAGGAGAACGCCTGCGAGGCCATCGTGCAGGTCGAGGTGAACGACGGCGGCGTGCCGGGCGCGAGCGACGGCCACGACCACTGGGTCGTCGGCGGGTGGACGAGCGGTCGCGTGCGCTACACCCCGTTCACGACCTTCGCGATCCCGCACGGGCTCGGTCGCGCGCCGACGCGCGTGGTCTGTCAGGCATCGTTCTCGCCCGATGGCCCCCTCGCGGAGCAGAGCGGGAGCGTCTGCCTGTGGCTCACCCGCTGCGGCGCCCGCGAGGGGCGCACCGACCGCGAGGTGCTCGTGCGCAACTCGGGCTCGCAGGAGTTCTGGGTGCGCTTCGTCATCGAGTGAGCGTGCGTTTACGGCGCGTCGCGCGGGCCAACCTCGGATACGCTCGGGCGCGCCGATGACCCGACACCTCGCGCTCGCCTCGCTCCTCCTCGTCGCCTGTCGCAACCCGCCGTCCGCGCGCCCCGACGCCCGCGCGCCGGCTCCATTACCGCGCGGCCCCGCCGACGCCACCGTCGACTCGACCGTCGATGCGACCGTGGCCGCGCCCGACGTGTCGACCGACGCCCCGGCCTCGTACGTGATCATGATGTTCGACGGCTCGACGCCGGGCCTCGCCGATGTCGCCGACGCGGCGCGCCGCGAGCCTCCCCCGGCCGCGCCCGGGGTGAACACGCTGACGCAGACCAACATGGGCGCCGCGTGGGTGCGCGCGCTCGACCACGAGGGCCGCCGCGCGTCGCGCGTGGTGGTGACGGCGGTCGATGCCGACGGGCACGCCACGCGCCGCGAGCGCCAGGTCGCCGTGACGGCCGACCCCGTGGTGTCGCTCTCGGCGCACGCCGCCGGCGGTCACCTGTGGGTGAGCTGGATCACGCAGCGCACGGGCCCCGGCGGTGCCATGGAGCTCCAGTCGTATGCGGCGCGGCTGAAGGCCGACGTGACCGATGGCGACGCGCCCATCTCGCTCGACGCATTCAGCGTGCGGCGCGTGCCGGGCGACCCCGCGGCTGTGTGGTGGGCGCGCCCTTCGACGCAGGCCATCGCGCGCGATGACGGCGGCGCGATGATCGTCTCGACGGGGCGCTCCGACGCGTGCACGACGCAGCGCGCACCGCGCTTGCCCTTCGTTCGCCTCGACCACTGCGCGATGTGGACGGAGGATCGCTTCGCCGTCGACGGCACGCGCACGACGTTCTCTCGTCCGCTCATCGCGCCGGTGGGCGTTCCCGGCGGCTTCACGACGGTGCCGCACGGGGCACTCTACGCGCTCACCTCGCGGCGCGAGACCGTGCGCTCGGCGGCCGTCGAAGCGCCGTACCTGCAGGCCGTCGATGGCGCGCAGCCGCGGGTGCACGAGAGCGTGTACTTTCAGCGCGACCTCACCTTCGCGTGGGACGGCGTTGGGGTGGCGGCGCTCGGTCGCCCCGCCAACGGCCCGCTCAACGCCCCGCGGGGCTTCGCGCGCTTCAACGCCCAGGCGCGGCCGCTCACGCCGCTGCGCGTGAACGTCCAGCGGCAGACCGAGTGGGCCCCGTACACGGTCGCACCGCTGCGGTGCGCGAGCGGGCACGCGGTGGTCGCAGTGCGCTGGGCCGGCGGCGCCATGACGCTCGACCCGGCGAACGCGGCGCAGCACTTCGACCTCTTCGAGTGGGCCAACGTCGCAGACCTCGCGCTCGCCGAGGCGCCCGACGGCGGCGTCGCGCCGGCGGGACGACGGCTCACGGGCCTCGTGTGGACGGGCCGCGCCCTCGCGGGCGTCGTCAATGGCACATTGCGCCGATGGACGTGCGCGCCGACCGGCGCCCTCGCGCTTCAGCCGCCATCGACCGTCGTCCCCAACTGACGGGCTATACCGAACGCAGGCGCGCGATCACCGCGGGGATCGTCTCGCACGCGAAGGCCACCTCGTCGTCGGTGGTCTCGGGCCCCAGCGTGACGCGGAGCGCCGACGCGGCCCGCCACCCCTCGCCCGGCGCGATGCGCAGGAGCGACTCCGACGGCTCGGCGCGCCCGCTCGAGCACGCAGCGCCCGACGACACCTCGACGCCTTCGAGGTCGAGCGCGGCAACGAGCTCGTGCCCCTGCACGCCCTCGATCGACACGTGACACGCCGTCGCCACGCGCTCGCGTGACGCGCCGTTCACGTGCACGCCGCCCGCCCCCACGAGCGCGCCCTCGATACGGTCGCGCCGCTGCGCAACCGCGGGCATCGCAGCGAGGCGCGCGCGCACCGCGCCCGCCGCTGCGCCGAAGCCAATGGCCCCGATGGCGTTCTC
>CAISKJ010000297.1 GCA_903885885.1 uncultured delta proteobacterium | reverse complement strand
GATCGCGCAGCGCGCGCCCCACGGCAGAGCGCGCTCACGCGCGCGTGCTTTGATCGGGGCGACGAGCCGGAGTGACGGGGCACGGAGAGCGAACGCAAAACCGAACATTTCGACGAGCGCGGCGCCCGAAACAAATCTGGGGAACGATGAGGGGTAGACCCGCGGGCTACCTTCGCGAAGCCTCGCGTTTGCGAGGCTTGGCGATGGTTGCCCGCGAGTTTACTCGCCGGGCAGCAGGCGGGCGACCGCAGTGACAACCCCTTCGGTCGCTAACTCGGCCCGATTTCGACGCCGCTCAACGTTCTGAAACGCCCTCAGTCGATGGGCTCCTCGAGCGGCGCGTCGGCGAGCTGAGCCTCTTCGCGCTGCGCGGGGCGCTCACCCTTTTCGAGCGCCGAGAGCGCGCGCCACCACGGGTCGACGCGCTCGACGCGCGAGGGCTCCACGGGCTCGCCGAGGCGCGGCATCACGAGCTGCGCGCCCCGCGAGGGCGCGAGCTGAACGAGCGTCTCGGGGGGCTCGTCCCACGCGTGAATGGCGAGGTTGAAGGTGCCCCAGTGTACGGGCAGAAACGCGCCGCCGCCCAGCAGCGCGAGGGCCTCGAGCGCGTTGGCGGGCCCCAGGTGAATGTCGCCCCAGCTCGGGTGAAACGCGCCCACCTCGAGCATCACGAGGTCGAAGGGCCCGAGCTTCGCCGCGATGGCCGCGTACTCGGGCGTGAGCCCCGTGTCGCCGCTGAAGAACACCGCGTGACGCGCGCCGCGCACCACAAACGACGACCACAGCGTGCGGTTGCGATCGCCCACGGAGCGCCCCGAGAAGTGCTGCGACGGCGCCGCGGTGATCGTGAGCGAGCCCAGCGTGGCCGACTCCCACCAGTCGAGCTCGGTGATCTGCGCGGCGGGCACGCCCCACGCCTCGATGCGCGCGCCCACGCCGAGCGACGTGTACACCGGAACCCCCTTCGCCGAGAGGGCCACGATGCTCTCCTGACACAGGTGGTCGTAGTGGTCGTGGGAGAGAACCACCGCGTCGACGGGCGGGAGCTTCGCGAGGGTGACCGGCACGGGCTGAAAGCGCTTGGGGCCCGCGAAGCGCATCGGCGACGCGCGCTCGCCCCACACGGGGTCGGTGAGCACGCGCATCCCATCGATCTCGACGAGCACCGTCGAGTGGCCGAGCCACGTGGCGCGCAGGCCCGTGTCGACGGGGCGCGTCCACAGCGGGATCGGGTCGACGGTGGGCAGCGGACCGCGCGGCGTGCGACGCTGACCGCCGAACACGAAGTCGCTCACGGTCGCGAGGGCGGTGCCGCGCTTGAGGCCCTGCGACACCGACGCGGTGTTGCGAAACGTGCCGTCGGCCCACTGCTTCGAGGCGCGCACCCGCTCGCGGCGCAGGCCCGCGTACCGTTCGATGGTGCTCATGCTGAGACTCCCGCGAGGCGCCTGCGTCGGCGCAGCCACCACGTACCCAGTGCGATGCACGCGACGCCCGCGGCGAGGCCGACCCACGCGCTCGGCGGGGCCGCGCGCATCGCGTCGAAGAGGCGCTGGCCGAAGAAGCTCACGAGAAAGAGCGGGATCACGTAGCCCGCGAGGGAGCCCCAGAAGTGCGTCCAGAAGGGTACGCCAGAGACGCCCAGAAAGGTGTGCAGCACCTGCGGCATCCAGAAGATGAGCCGCAGGAGAAACACCGTGGTGAAGGCCCGTTGCGCGAGGGCCTCGTCGTAGCGGCGAAAGCGCGCGGGGATCTTCGCGGCCACCCAGTCGCGGGCCACAAAGCGCGCGAACGAGAAGCCCACCACGCTCGCCGCCATGGTGCCCGTCATCGAGAGCGCGAAGGCCACGGGCCACGGCCAGATGAGCGGCGCCGCCCACACGAAGACCGTGCCCGGCACGCCGAAGGGTTGCAGCGCCGCGTAGGCGAGCACGAAGGCCGCGTAGCCCCACGCGCCCTGCGCCACGAGCGCGTCGCGAAGGTGCGCCGGGTCGGCGAACTGGTGAAACACCCCGAAGCGCTGCGCCGCCACGAGCGCCACGAGCACTGCCACCACCAGCCCGACCCGCGCGTTACGCCTGGAGCTCAACGACCGCGGCTTACGACACAGCGCGCACCCTTTGCAACCCGCCGCGCGCTTCGACTACCAGAGCGGGTCGCTCGCGAGGCGCAGGCCCACGGTGCCCCAGGTGGGGAGCACCTCTCGGCCCCACAGGCCCGAGCCCACCGTCGAATCGAGCTGGACGTTCGCGTTGAGGATCACCCGCACGCCCGCCTGCCACGCGCCCGCGGCGCCGCCCGCGTAGGGGTCGCCGGAGAAGATCTCCGCGACCGCGTGCGCCGGGCCCCACACCCGGATCTGCGTGCCCACGCCCCAGGTGAAGGCGACGGGCTGCTCGACCGCGGCGGTGGTGGCGTACACGCCGAGGTTCGCGTGAACGAGGATTCGGTCCTCGCGCCAGAGCGACTCGGTGAGGGCCACGTAGCCGAAGGCGTCCCAGCCCGACGCGCCGAAGCCGCCGTAGTGGATGGGAGGCTGTACGCCCGCGGCGAGCGCGACGCCGGGCCAGGAGTTGGGGTGCGGGTCGCGCAGGAGCACCTTGGCCTGCACGAGGGGCCCCGTCGCGGCGAATCCCTGCGTGCGGTTGCCGTCGTAGACGGTGCCGTACACCCCGCCGAGGGTGAGCTCCACCGGTCCGACGGGGCCGAAGCCCACGAGCACCCAGTGCTGAAACGCCTCGCGGTCGGCGCGCACCCACGTCTCGAGCTGGAGCGTGCGGCCCCCCACGACGCGCGCGTCGTCGGTGATGAAGGGGCGCACGGCCGCCGCGGGCGGCGCGGCGAGTACGAGCGCGAGGGCGACGAGGCACGGAGCGATGCGCATTCAGTGTCCCTGGAGCTGCGCCACCATGAGGTGCGCGATGGTGAGGTACAGAAACAGCCCCGACGCGTCGACGAGGGTGGTGATGAGCGGCCCCGAGACCACCGTGGGGTCGACGCCCACGCGCTGGGCCCCCAGGGGGATGAGCGAGCCCACCGTGTTGGCCCATGTGCACACCACCACGATGGTGACGGCCACGCAGCCCGCCACGTCGGCGTGCACGCCCCACATGAGCGCGCGCCCGAAGGCCACGGCGCCGAGGAGGAGGCCGAGGAGGAGCCCCGTCGACGACTCTTTGATGAGCACGCGGAGGGCGTCGCCGAGGCGCACCTCGCCGAGGGCGAGCGCGCGAATCACCGTGGAGACCGTCTGCGAGCCCGCGTTGCCGCCCGTGCCGATGAGCAGCGGGATGAAGAACGACAGCGCCACCACGCGCTGAAGCTCCCCCTCGAAGTGCCGGAGCACCGTGCCCGTGGCGGTCTCGGCCACGAAGAGGAGCACGAGCCACGTGAGGCGCGAGCGCACCACGCGCAGCATCGACGTCTGAAAGTACGGGAGCTGCGCGGCCACCACGCCCGAGACGCCGCCTTGATTGAGTATCCCGGTGCCCACCTTGGCGAGGGCCGCGTCGAGGAGGTCGTCGACGCGCACCACGCCCTGGAGCACCCCGGTGGGCGCCACCACGGGGAGCGAGAGAAAGTCGTGCGTCTGAATGATCTCCGCCGCGTCGCCCCGCGACGACGTCTCCGCCACGGCGATCACGTCGCGCGCCATGAGGTCGGCCACGGGCGTGGCGGGGTCGGCCACGGCGAGCTCGCGCAGCGCGGCCACGCCCACCAGTCGGTCGCGGTAATCGACGACGTGACAGTTCTGGGCGACCTCGATGGAGTCTTTGCCCTTGCGGAGCACGTCCATCGCTTCGCCCGCGGTGGCGGTCGCGGGCACCTTCCACACGCGGGGCATCATGAGCCGCGCCACGGCCCCTTCGGGGAACGCGAGAAGCCGGTCGACGCGCTCCTTCTCGGCCACGGAGAACGACGCCTCGATGCGCTCGCGCACCGTCGCGGGCACGGCCCCCAGAATGGTCACCTGATGGTCGGTGGGCAGAAAGCCCAGCACGCGGCCCACCCGCTGCGGGTCGAGGGCCTCCACCACCTTCGCCGCCACGCCGGGGTGCGCTGCGCGCAGCATCGCCGCCGCCGCGCGGTCGT
>CAISKJ010000296.1 GCA_903885885.1 uncultured delta proteobacterium | reverse complement strand
CCCCTCGCTGGTGATCAACCGCGCCGAGATTCGCACCGTGCGCACGAAGCCGTACACGCCCCTCGAGCTCGAGGGCCGCGACATCTACATTCGCGAGGGCTGCTACAACTGCCACTCGCAGATGATCCGCCCCATGCGCGCGGAGACCATTCGCTACGGCGAGCCCTCGCGCATCGACGAGTCGATCTTCGATCACCCCTTCCAGTGGGGCTCCAAGCGCACCGGGCCCGACCTCGCGCGCGAGGGCGGCAAGTACCCGAACCTCTGGCACTTCCGCCACATGATGGACCCGCGCTCGGTCTCGCCGGGCTCCAACATGCCCGCGTACCCGCACCTCTACACGTCGCACCGCGACACCGCCAACGTGTCGGCCCGCATCGACGCGATGCGCGCCGCGGGCGTGCCCTACCGCCCCTTCGAGATCACCGGCGCCAACGCCATCGCCACGTCGCAGGCGCAGGCCATCGCGCAAGACCTCACGACCAACGGGGCGCGCGTCGAGGCCGACGCCGAGATCGTCGCGCTCGTGGCCTACCTGCAGCGCCTCGGGCGCCCGCTGGGCAACCCCGACACCCGCGAAGTCGTCGACGCCGCCACGCGCGCCGCGCAGGAAGGTCGCTGAGGCACCGCCATGTACCGCGAATTCTTCTCGCAGAGCCCCGTGCTGGCGCTCCCCATCCTGTCGCTGATGATCTTCATCGCGGTGTTCGCCGGCATCGTCGTGCGCACCATGCGCCGCCGCCCTTCGACCTTCGAAGGCATCGCCGCGCTCCCCCTCGAGGACGGAAAGGAAGGCTCTCTGTGAGCACCGAAGTGCAAACGAGCAGCGGCGCCGCGACGAACGTCGGGCCTCGCCCCGGCGCGAAGTCGGGCTACGAAGACAAGGTCGTGCACCGCTACGACGACATCGAGGAGTTCGACAACCACCTCCCCAACTGGTGGCTGTTCACCCTCTACGGCGCCGTGGTCTTCGCGATCGGGTACTGGTTTCACTACCAGGTGCTCCACAGCGGACCGTCGACGCAGGAGTCGTACGAGCAGTCCGTCGCCGCCGACCGCAGGGCCGCGGCCGACCGCGCGCGCCGCGCGGGCGCCATGACCGACGACGCACTCAACACCCTGTCGCACGACCCGGCCACCGTGGCCGCGGGCCGCGCGCTCTTTCAGACCAACTGCGTGGCCTGCCACACGGCCAACGGCGGCGGCAACATCGGCCCCAACCTCACCGACAACGCGTGGATCCACGGCGGCCGCGCCACGCAGATCTACCGCACCGTGCTCGAGGGCGTGCCCGCCAAGGGCATGGTCGCCTGGGGCCCGCAGCTCGGCGACGAGCGCGTGCAGAGCGTGGTGGCCTACGTGCTCACCCTGCGCAACACCAACGTGCCCGGCGGCAAGGCTCCGCAGGGCGACGTAATGGCCGACTGAACTCTGCCTCGCGCCGCGAACCTCCGCGCCCCCCTCGCAGGCTCCTACGCTCGACCCCATCGAAGCGCTCTGCGAGGGGAGCGCCGCGCGCGCCCGCACCGCATCCGCCCTCTCACCTGGAGCCCTACAGCAGGCCATGGCAAGACACCTCCCCATCGTCGAGATGCGCAGCTCGATTCGCAACGACGGCACGCGCGCGACCGTGCACCCCGCCGACGTCTCGGGTCGCTTTGACAGGGCCCGCATCGCCCTCTTCGCCGTGCTGCTCACCGTGTACGTCGCGACCCCGTGGGTGACCATCGGCGGGCACCCGGCCGTGCTGCTCGACCTCGTGCGGCGGCACTTCTACCTCTTCGGCGCGGTGTTCAACGCCCAAGACGTGTGGATGGTGTTCTTCATCCTCTCGGGGGTGGGCTTCGCGCTCGTGGCGCTCACCACCGTGGCGGGTCGCGTGTGGTGCGGCTACGCGTGCCCGCAGACGGTGTTTCTCGAGTCGGTGTTTCGCCCCATTCAGCGCCTCATCGAGGGCTCGCGCGAGAAGCGCATGCGCCGCGAGCAGGCCGGGTGGGACTTCGACCGCATCGGGCGCCGCGCGCTCCTGTGGTCGATCTACCTCGGGCTCGCGGCGGTGATCGCCCACGTGTTTCTCGGGTACTTCACGCCCATTCGCAGCCTCTGGACGATGATCAAGGCCGGGCCCGCGGCGAGCCCCGAGGCCTTCGCGTGGACGGTCGCCATGACCGGCGTGATGTTCTTCAACTTCGCGTGGTTTCGCGAGCAGACCTGCCTCGCCATTTGCCCCTACGGGCGCCTGCAGTCGGTGCTCACCGACCCCGACACCATCGTGATCGGCTACGACGAGAAGCGCGGCGAGCCCCGCGCGCGCGGCCAGAAGAAGCCCGACGGCGCGGGCGACTGCGTCGACTGCAACCGCTGCGCGGTCGTGTGCCCCACGGGCATCGACATTCGCAACGGCCTCCAGCTCGACTGCATCGGCTGCGCGCGCTGCATCGACGCCTGCGACGAGGTGATGGACAAGCTGCACCGCCCCCGCGGGCTCGTGCGCTACGACTCGCTCAACGGCCTGCACCACGAGCCCAAGCGCTTTCTGCGCCCGCGCCTCGGCCTCTACGCCGTGCTCGGGCTCATGGGCCTCGTCGCGAGCACGCTCGCGTTTCGTCGGCACACGCCCTTCGAAGCCAACCTCCTGCGCCTCACGGGCGCGCCCTACTCCGTCGAAGGTGAGGCCGTGCGCAACGCGTACGACATTCACCTGGTGAACAAGCTCAACCACCCGGTGACCTTCTCGATCGACCCCGAGGCGCACGGCACGCAGAGCTTCCTCGTGCCCCTTCGCACGGTGCGCCTCGAGTCCTTCGCGAGCTCGCACGCGCCGGTGTTCGTCACCATCCCCTTGCGCGACTTTCACGGCGACCTGCGCGTGCGCCTCCGCGTGCGCGGCGAAGGGCTCCCGCCCGAAGACACCCGCGTCATCGACGCCCCCTTCCTCGGCCCCTCGCGCTGAGCGTCAGCTCCGGTCGTAGCGGCCCGGCGCGAGCACGCCCGCCGGGTCCATCGCGGCCTTGAGGCGCCCGAGCACCGCGCGCGAGTCGTCGGTCGCCGCGGGCAGCGCCTCCATCGAGTGAACCCCCAGCCGGTACGGCAGCCAGCCCTCCGCGGCGTAGCGCGCGAGCAGCGCGTCGTGGCACCGCATCGCGCGCGCGTCGTCGCCCTCGACGTCGCGGTCGTAGAGAATCGTCGGCAGCACCGAGGCCGCCCGCTCCGACTGCGTGGCCACGGCGAGCATCGGGTCGAAGCCGTGCGCCGCGAGCACCTCGCGCGCGATCACCAGCGCGCGCAGCACGTCGCGGCCGCGGAAGGGCACCGCCGCGCAGGCCCACACGAGCCCGCAGCGGTCGCGGTCGGGGTCGAGCGACGCCGTGGGCATCGAGGCCTTGTGCCAGTACGCGCTGCGCAAGCTCATCTCGTGCGGAACGCCTTGCAGAAAGCCGAACGCGGGCTCCGCCGCCCACAGGAGCTCGCGCCCCGCGGTGGGGTCGCCCGCGCGCTCCTCGCAGCGCCACGAGTCGACGAGGGGGGCGATCACCGAGGCCGCGTGCTCGCGCGCCGCGCGCCCCATGCGCTCGCTGGGCGCGTAGAGCCCCGTGAGGCCGAACCAGCGGGCGCCGTCGGTCTCGTCGCGGAAGCGCGCGAAGCCCGCGGCGTCGCCCGCGCGGCCCTCGACGGACCAGACGCGCAGGTCGTTCCACAGCGAGGCCGTGGCGCGCAGCGTGCCGTCGAGGCGCAGGCCGCGGAGCGCGTCGACGAGCGCCGGCAGCGCCGCGTCGTCGCGCAGTCGGAAGCGCAGCGCCTGAATCGATTTCGGGAGCGGCGCGAGCCACACCGTCATACGGGTGATCACCGCGAGGTTCGACTGGCTGAAGAGCCCGTCGAGGGAGGGCCCCACGCCCCAGCGGTGCGCCGTCGCCGCGGGCACGTCGCCGAAGCGCGCGAAGCCCGTACGCACGACCTCGCCGGTGGTGAGCACGGCCTCGAGGGCGCACACGTGCGCCCAGCGATCGCCGAGGGGCCCCGCGCCGTCGCCGCGCTCGAGCGCGTTGCCCACGAGGCTCGCGTCGGGCGACGAGCCCGTGGCGCTCACGAAGAGCCGCGAGCCCCGCGCCGCGAGGAACTCGTGGGCCTGACGAAACGTCACGCCGGGCTCCACGGTCATGCACGCGAGCTCTTCGTCGAAGTGCGTGATGGCGCTCATGCCCGCGAGGTCGACGAGCGCGCACCCGTCGGACGCGGGCACGCGCGAGCCGAGGCCCCAGTTGCAGCCGCGCGAGACGGGGTACACCGCCACGCCGCACTTCGCCGCGATGGTGAGCACCGCCGCCACCTCGTCGCGCGTGCGCGGGCGCACGATCGCGGGCACGCGCTGCCCCGTCGCGAAGGTCGCGGTCTCCGCCGCCCCGAGCGCCGCGGGGTCGTCGATCACGCGCTCGCTCCCGAGGAGCGCGCGCCACTGTGCGAGTGCGTCGTCGAGGTCGCGCATGGCGGCGGAGGGTACCACTGTGCCCGCCGACGAAAGTCATGGATACTCCCGCGCCATGCGCGCGACGAAGTGGTGTTGGGTCTCGCTGGCGGCGGTGCTCGCTGTCGGGTGCAGCGACGAGGTGGGCGCGCCCAATGTGCCCTCGTTTCCCGACCGCGCGATGGGCGTGCGCGCGTCGTTCGCGCCCGCATGCGACGCCGCGCGCACGATGCGCTGCGCGCTGCCGTGGCCCTCGAACGCGTACACCGTGACCGACGCCGCCTCGGCCACCGGGCTGCGCGTGCAGGCGCCCGCGGCCGCGGTCGCCGAGGGCGACGATGCGCGCGAGGTCAACCGCGCCGACGGCTTCTCGCGCGTGTCTCCCGTGATGGTGGGCTTCGACACCGAGATCGACATGAGCTCGCTCGGCGGCACCACCGACGGCGCCGTGCGCGTGTACGCCGTGGCGGCCGTCGGCACCCTCACCGCGGTGCCGCTGCGCTACCGCCTCGTGCCCGGCTCCGGCGTCGACGCCGAGACGCTCGTGATCGCCTATCCCCGCGTGCCCCTCGCGCCGAGCACCGACTACGTCGCCGTGGTGCTCGACGCGCTGCGCTCGACCACCGCGGGCCCCGTGCGCGCCGACGCGCTCACCCGCGCCGCCCTCGGCCTCGCCGCGCCCGCCACGGAGGAGCAGTCGCGCGCCCGCGCCTACCACGCCCCGACGCGGGCGATGCTCATGCGCGCCGGCGTCGACCTCGCCCACGTGTCGCGCGTGTGGGACTTCACCACCCGCTCGCGCGAGCAGCCGACGCGCGTGCTCGCTGCGATGCGCGCGCGCCTCTTCGCCGCCGTCGACGCTGGCACACCCACGGTGCAGATCGACCGCGTGCGCGTGCTGCCGACGGGGCCGTCGGCCGTCGAGGTGCGGGGCAAGGTGCAGAACATGCCCGACTTCGTGGGAGCTGACTCGCGCATCGCGCGCGACGCGAGCGGCGCGCCCCTCGTGCCCGATGGGGCCGAAGGCGTGCACGAGTTTCCCTTCCGCGTGATGATCCCGCGCGGCGACGGCGACTACCGCGTGGCGATGTGGGGCCACGGCACGGGCGGCGACGAGGCCGACGATTCCTTCGACGACTCGATCACCGGCGCGGGCGCGGCCAAGGTCAACATGCGCTTCAACGGCTGGGCCGGGAGCGACGTGCTCAACACCTTCGCGTCGTTCGAGCACATGCTCGTGGGCGTCGAGGCGTCGAGCGCGAAGCTGCTCCAGTCGATCGCCGACGGACAGGCGCTCTTTCGCATGCTCGTGGGCTCCGGCGACGACACCGCGCGCACGGCCATTCTCGCGCGCGTTCTCGCCGCGCCGATGCTCGGCACCATGGCCAACCCCGCCGCGGGGCGCTACCCCCGCGCCGCGGGCGCCATCTGGACGGGCGGCTCCCTCGGCGGCACGCTGGGCCTCGTGTACGCGCGCTCGGAGCCGCGCATGGTGGCCGCGGTGCTCAACGTGCCTGGCGCCGCGTGGTCGCACTACATCACGGGCTCGAGCCTCTACCCCGCCGCGCGCCTCGCGCTGCTCAACAGCTACCCCCGCGGCGACTTCGACATTCACATCGCCGTGGGCATGAGCCAGCTCAACTTCGACGACATCGACGGCGCCGTGTGGGCGGGCGTCTCGCCCGACCGCCCGATGCTCTTTCAAGAGAGCATGGGCGACCCCGTGCTGCCCAACATCGGCAGCGAGATCGCGGCCGCGAGCGCCAACGCCACGCAGGTGGGCGCGGTGTTCGCCGAGCTCCCCAGCGGGCTCCGCGCGGTGGAGGTGAGCGGCGGCGCGGCGCTCACGCAGTACCGCGTTCCCTCGACGGTGATGGGCCCCTACAACGTGCACGGCTTCGCGGCGCGCGACACCGTCGCAGGCGTCGCGGCGCGCGAGCAGATCGTAGGGTTCATCAGCTCGCTGTGGGCCACCGGCACGCCCCGCGTCACGCTGCCGGCGGCGTGTCAGATGAACACCCCCGCGGGCAGCTGCGACTTCGTCAACGCGCGCCCGTAGCGCCCCGCCCGCGCCTACGCGGGGAGCGCTCGGCGGAGGTGCGCTTCGATCTCGCGGAGCGCATCAGCCACCTCGCGCTGCGTCGCGTCGGTCGTCACGCCGAGGCGCGCCTCGAGGGCCGTGAGGCGCGCCTGCTGGAGCGCCACGACACGTACGAGTTGCAGCGTGAGCGCGTGCAGCGAGGGGGGCGCGGTCTCGGGGCGGCGGTTTCGCGCACCGCCGCGCGGCGTGCGGCGACGCCCGCCAGCCACACCACCGTCACGCCGTCGAGGGCGGCGATCT
>CAISKJ010000295.1 GCA_903885885.1 uncultured delta proteobacterium | reverse complement strand
CGGAGCGAGCAGCGGGGTCGAGAGGGTGAGCATTCGGACAGTAGAGCTCCAATGCTCGCGACACGCACGTCCGCGCGGAAATCAAGGGAGTCTGGAGATGTGTCCCCACGTCAGCGCTCCGCGGGGGCGGGACGCGCGGCAGCGCGGGTGGGGGCTCGATGAAACGTCGTGACGGCAGAAATGCCCTTCCGCGCATCCCTGCTGAGGTTCAGCGCACGACGGAGCCCCTGCGCGTCGACGTCGCCTTCATGCTCGACGGGCTCACACCCGAAGAGCGACTCATGGGCCTCGCGCCCGAGCACATCGTGCTGGCGCTCCCCGACGCTGTGCTCAACGGGCTCTCCAACGAGTACATCGCCACCCTCGCCGACGACGTGCAGGCGAAGGTTCGCGCGCGCCGCGGGCGCCTCCCGTCGAGGTCGAGCGCACGGTCGCCTCCCGCGGCCTCCGACGTTCACAGGTCCTGTGAACGCGTTTACATGAACGGTAAACCCCCGTTGGGGCCTCCGACGACGCGTCGAGCGTGTGGCCCTGACGCGCCCCCGTCGGATAACGTCGCGGGTGATGGACACTCCCCCCGCGAAGAAGCGCGCGCCGAAGAAGCGCGCCGTACGAGAGGCGCCTGCGAAGCCGGCCCTGCCCGTCGCCCTCGCTGCGCGCGCGAAGGCGCTGCACGCGGCGAGGCAGGGGCGCCTCGCGAAGGTGGCCCACACAGCCATCGCGCGCATCCGCGAGCGCCAGGTCGACATCGCCGCGAACATGGTCGACATCGGCCTCGCGTTGGCGGAGCTCAAGGCCGCGGGGGTGGCAGAGTCCATCGGGCGCGCGGGCTTCGGCGACCTGTGCGCGCAGGAGCTCAACATGGCCGTGTCGACGGCCAACGCGCTCGTGGCGCTCGCCACGCGGGTGCCGCGGGAGATCGTCACGCGCTTCGGCCCCGACCGCGCGCGGGCGCTCCTCGAGCTCGTCGACGCGACGCCCGAAGACGACACCCCCGAGGAGATGCTCACGGCGAAGCTCGCGCTCCCGTCGGGGCGCACCCTCGACGTCGCGGCGGCGAGCGCCCGAGAGATCCGCGACGCCGCGAAGGAGCTCCGCGACGCGCGCCCCGAGGCCCGCGCCCGGGGCTTCTCGGCGACGGTGAAAGAGAAGCGTCGCTTCGCCGCGGTGATGCGCGCCCTCGACGGCGCGGGCGCGTCGACCGGGCGCCTCATCGCCTCGCGCGACGAGGCCGGCGCCAAGGTGCGCTTCGAAGTGCGCCTGAGCGAGCTCGAGGCCTTCGCGAGCGCGCTGCGCAAGGCCGCGAAAGGGTGAGCCGCGCCCGTACAACGTTCACAGGTCCTGTGAACGCGTTTACATGAACCGTAAACCCTCGCCGGGGCGCGCATTGCCGCCCCTCACGAACATCACGCCATGACGTCGCGCTGGAACAACCCCACCGGGGGCTTCGGATACCACCTCCGCGCGTTCTCGCGCCGGCGCACCCTGTGGGCGCCCTTCGCGCGCAACATCGCCCGCTGGCTCGCCGCGTGGGCGCCGACCGAGACCACGGTGCTCCTCATCGGCCCGAGCGGCGGCCATTGCCTCGACCTCTCGTTTCTCCGTCGCTTCGAGCGCATCGTCGCCGTCGACATCGACCCCTTCGCGCCGTGGGTCTTTCGCTGGCGCGCGCGCCACGTGCTTCGCGAGAAGCGCACCGTGCTCACCTGGGACGCGCGCGACCACCTCTCGCCGGGGCCCGAGGGCTTCGCGCTCGCGCCGCTGCGCGCGCTGCTCGACGCGCACCCCAAGGCGGCGGTGCTCTTCTGCAACATCCTCGGGCAGCTCCCCCTGCTCGGTGAAGACCGCGACCCCGATCAGAACGACGACGCGCCGCCGGAGGGATCCTACGAGCACTGGCTCCTCGGGCTCGCCGAGGCGCTCGAAGGGCGCACCTGGGCCACCTTTCACGACCGCCTCTCGGGCGCTGTGCGGCCGCGCGCGATCGACAGCAGCGCCCCCGTCGCGTGGGCCTCGTCGCAAGACATCGTGATGGGGCACTACCCCCTCACCGACGACCCCGACCTCGCGCTCGTCGAGCACCGGACGAGCGTGCTCCTGCCCGACGAGCCCCGGTGGCAGTTTGTGTGGGAGCTCGCGCCGGGGATGTTTCACCTCATCGAGGCGCTGTCGTTTCGGGCGCCCGACGCCCCTGCGCCGTAGCGCGCGGCGAGCCTCCGGCCGCAGTGGGGATTGTCAGAAAGTTTACAAACGCACCCGACCCGTGCCATGCGTTCAGTATCCCGTATGGCCTATCCCGATCGAGATCGCCGTGAGAAGGGCGCCAAAGACGCCATGATTCAAGCGGCCGCCAACCTCGCGGCGGCTGCGTCTGCGCACGGCCGCGTCCCCCCGCACGACCTCGACGCCGAGCGCGCCGTGCTCGGCGGCATTCTGCTCGACAACGCCGCCATGTCGACGGTCGAGTCGCTCCTCACCGCGTCGGATTTCTATCACCCCGCGCACGGCGTCATCTTCGAGGCCATTCAAGCGGTGGCCGGGCGCCACGAGCCCATCGACATCGTCACCCTCGCGGCGGAGCTCCGCTCGCGCGAGCGCCTCAACACGGTGGGCGGCGCGCAGTACCTCGGCGAGCTCACCGACACCATTCCCACCATCGCGCACATCGAGTCGCACGCGCGCATCGTGGCCGACCAGGCCGGCGTGCGAAAAATGATCGAGGTGGCCCACGAGATCGTGGCCCGCGGCTACGGCGACCACGGCACCGCCGACGAGTTTCTCGACAGCGCGGCGTCGAAGGTCTTCGAGGTGGCGCAGAAGCGCTCCAAGAGCACCCTGGTGCCCCTCGAGCAGGTCATTCTCGAAGCCTTCGAGCGCATCGAGAACACCCTCACCCGCGGCGCGCGCATCTCGGGCACCGAGACGGGCTTCCGCGACCTCGACACCCTCACCTCGGGCATGCACGGCGGCCAGCTCATTATCATCGCCGCCCGCCCCGCCATGGGCAAAACCTCGTTCGTGATGAACATCACCAGCGCGGCCGCCGAGTCGTCGAACAAGCCCGTGCTGTTCTTCTCGCTCGAAATGCCCCGCATCGAGCTCGCCAACCGCCTCCTCTGCGCCGACGCGCGCGTCGACCAGTCGCGGCTGCGCTCGAACCTCCTCACGCAAGACGACGTCACCGCCCTCACGGCCTCGGCCAACAAGCTCCACTCGCTGCCCATCTACATCGACGACTCGGGCGACCTCACGCTCCTCGAGCTGCGCGCCAAGGCGCGGCGCATCAAGAGCGAGCGCGACATGTCGCTCATCGTCATCGACTACCTGCAGCTCATGAAGGCCAGCCGCGAGCGCATGGACTCGCGCGAGCGCGAGATCTCCGAGATCTCCCGCGGGCTCAAGGGCCTCGCCAAGGAGCTCGACGTGCCCATCATCGCGCTGTCGCAGCTCAACCGCGGCTGCGAGACGCGCCCGGGCAAAGACAAGCGCCCCATGCTGGCCGACCTTCGCGAGTCGGGCGCCATCGAGCAAGACGCCGACGTGGTGATGTTCATCTACCGCGACGAGGTCTACAACCGCGACACCGAAGACAAGGGCATCGCGGAGATCATCATCGCCAAGCAGCGCAACGGCCCCACCGACGCTATTCGCCTGCGCTTCGTCCGCGAGCTCACCAAGTTCGAGAACCTCGCGCGCGGCGACGACCACGGCTACCCCGACGCGCAGGTGAGCGGCCTCGACGAGGGCTCCGGCGACCCCGAGGCGTAGGCCTCCACTTCACCGATTGCGCCCGTCGGTGCGCGGCGTTATGCACCCGCGCCGACGGTGCCTCGCGGCTGCGCACCCACGCGCGGCGGGCGACGGGCACC
Source organism: uncultured delta proteobacterium (assembly GCA_903885885.1). GTDB lineage: Bacteria > Myxococcota_A > Polyangia > Polyangiales > CAISKJ01. The sequence goes on along the minus strand of CAISKJ010000295.1, from coordinate 2,678 downwards.
GCACACCCCCCTCATAGGCAATGCGCATGATCACTCGCACTCGTTGGATTCTCGCGCCCGCGGCCGCCCTCGCCCTGTGGGCCGGGTGCAGCGCGTCGACGCCGAACAGCAACAGCACCGCCCCGTCGGGCGCCACCTCGTCGGGGGCCTCGGTCAACGCCGACGCCTCGATGCTCTCGAACGACAGCGACGCGTCGATGGCCGCCGCCGCGCCGCCGCCCGCGGCCCCCGCGGCCCCCGCGCTCGGCCCGCTGGCCATCGTGGCGGGCGAGCGCCGCGAGGTCCCCTCGCCCTCGCCGCGCGTGCGCATCACGGCCCCGGCCAACAACGCCACGATTCGCGAAGACCACGTCGAGGTGCGGCTCAACGTCACGGGCTGGCGCGACACCACCAACGCGCAAGACCTCCGACACGTTCACCTGGTGCTCGACGACCAGGCGTACCAGCGCGTCGACGACCCGTCGCGGCCCGTCAACCTCGAGCACCTGGCGCAAGGCACGCACGTGCTCCGGGCCTTTCCGGGGTGGGAGACGCACGAGACCGTGAAGACCGACGGCGCCTTCGCCATGGTGGTCTTCAACGTTGGCGCGCCCTCGCGCGAGGTGCGCTTCAACCCGCGCGCGCCGCTGCTCACGTACTCGCGCCCCAAGGGCCGCGTCGAGGGCGCGAGCGCGGGCCACATGCTGCTCGATTTCTACGTGGCCAACATCCCCGCCAACCAGTTCAGCGCCACGGGCTTCCGCGTGCGCCCCTCCATCGACGGCCAGGCCATGAGCGAGCTCACGGCGTGGGTGCCCTACTACATCGACAACCTCCCCGACGGCGAGCACACCATCGCCCTCGAGCTCCTCGGGCCCAACGGCGAGCGCGCGCCGGGTCACCTCAACCGCGCCGAGCAGCGCATCACGGTGAGCCGCACGCCCTCGCCCCCCGCGACGCCCGCCGCCGCGCTCGATCCCCACGCCGCCCACTGAGCGTCGCCTCCGCGGCGCTCGCACGTCACCCGCGCGGCCACGGCGCGCAGGCGCCCCTCACGCGCCGTGGGAGGGCGCTGCGGGCGCGGCGAAGGGATGGGCTGCGGGGTCAGCGCGCGAGGAGCGAGCGCGCGATCTGCGACACCTGGATCTCGTCGGTGCCGCCGTAGATCTGCAGCACCTTCGCGTCACGGCAGAGCTGCTCGACCTGATACTCCGACATGTACCCGTTGCCGCCGAAGAGCTGCACCGCTTCGAGGGTGACCTCCATCGTGGCCTGGGCGCTGTAGAGCTTGCACGCCGAGGCCTCGGCGAGGCCCATCGCGCCCCCCTCGGCGGCGAGCTCGATCTGGCGAAAGATGAGGTTCTGCACGTTCATGCGGGCGACCTCCATCTTCGCGAGCTTGAGCTGAATGAGCTGAAACTCGCCGATGGGCTTGCCGAACTGCACGCGCGTCTTCGCGTACTCGGTCGAGAGCGCGAGGCACTGCTCGATGATGCCGAGGGCCATCGCCGCGACGAGGGTGCGCTCGGCGAGAAAGGTGTCTTTGGCGCCCTCGCGCGCGGGCGCCGACTCGGTCTCGCCGATGAGACGATCGCGGCCGACGCGCACGTCTTCGAGGAAGAGCTCGCCCGTCGGCGACGTGTGCTGGCCCATCTTGCGCAGGGGCTTGCTCTGCGTGAAGCCGGGCATCCCCTTGTCGAGAATGAAGCTCACCACCTTGCGCTCGCGCGGGTCGTTGCCCTCGTCGAGCTTGCAGATGAAGATCACCGTGTCGGCGTAGGGGCCGTTGGTGATGAAGGTCTTGCTGCCGTTGAGCACGTAGTCGTCGCCGTCGCGGCGCGCCGTCGAGCGCATCGAGCCGAAGGCGTCGGAGCCGCTGCCGGGCTCGGTGATGGCCCACGCGCCGATCTTCTCGAGCGTGAGGAGGGGCAGCGCCCAGCGCTCGATCTGCCGCGCCGTACCGCGGCCGGTGATGGCGTTGGCGGCGAGGCCCACGCTCACGCCGAGCGCCGTGATGAGCCCCGGGCAGTACCGCGAGAACTCGATCACCGGGATCATCCGCAGCGCCATCTCGTTGCCCGCCTCGGGGTTGGCGCCCTCGCGCTTCGCCCGCGCCGCAGGGGTCTCTCCGCGGGCGATGGCCTCCTCGCGCTTGCGCGCGCGGGCGAGGTCCGACTGGCCCTTCGCGAGGTTCATGTCGGCGATGCCGAAGGTGTTGAAGAAGTTGCGCAGCACCTCGTAGGGCGAGCGCTCTTCGCGTTCGAGGGCCTCGCGGTGCGGCTTCACCTCGGCCTCGACGAACTTCCGGATGGCGTCGCGAATCGCGACGTGGGTCTCGCTCCATTCAATCATCGGTGGTTTCGCCCTCTTCTCGCGCGAGGGAGGCTGAGCGTCGCGCAGAGAGGCTGCGTTATACCCGAAGTGATCAGGTCGGAGGGAGGCGCACGGCGCCATCGGGAAAGCGCGCCCGAAGCGCGGCGAGGGCGCCCGGCGCGTCGTCGGGGTCGGCGGCCTTCTTCGCCGTCTTCGTCGCCGTCGTCGCGGGCTTCTTCGCACGGTTCGCGGGGGCGCTCTTTGCCATCGCCGCGCAGGCTCGCGCCGACGACGGCGCCGCGTCGACGCCGATCGCACGCCCTCGAACGCCGCGCGGCGAGCCTCCACCCCATGGACGCCATCTGGCCACGCCGTGGACGACATCG
>CAISKJ010000294.1 GCA_903885885.1 uncultured delta proteobacterium | reverse complement strand
GTTAAGTTGACAAAACCAAAAAGGGGAATATGACAAGAGATCATAAAAAGGAAATACAGATTTGTGTGTGTGTTCATAAAAAGGAAATACAGATTTGTGCGTCCGCTCGTCGCGCGCCCGCCCGTCGCGCGACCTGCGCCGCGCCCTGCGCCGGCTGCGGCGCCCGCGCCTGCACCTGCTGCGCGGCCTGCCGCGGGTGGTTTCGGCGAGCCGCCTCCCAACCCGTATTGATCGCTCGCGGGGTGTGAGTTAGTGTCGCGCGCCACGAGGGTCGCTGTGGTCGACTCCGTGAGAGGAACGACACGCGATGCTCACTCCTACGGTCTACGTCGTCGACGCGGTTCGCTCGCCCATCGGCAAGTTTCGCGGCGGCCTCGCCACGGTGCGCCCCGACGACCTCGCGGCGCACATGATCCGCGCGCTGCGGACGCGCAACGCCGAGGCGACGGCCCTCGTCGACGAGGTGGTCTTCGGCGCCACCAACCAGGCGGGTGAAGACAACCGCAACGTGGCGCGCATGGCGGCGCTCCTCGCGGGCCTCCCCTACGAGGTCACCGGCGTCACGGTGAACCGCCTCTGCGGCTCTGGGCTCGAGGCCCTTCAGTACGCGGCCCGCGCCATCGCCACGGGCGAGCGCGACGTGGTCATCGCCGGCGGCGTCGAGAACATGACCCGCGCCCCCTTCGTGATGGCCAAGGCCGAAGAGGGCTTCGAGCGCACGCCCCCCGCGATGTTCGACACCTCGCTCGGGTGGCGCTTCAAGAACCCCGAAATGGAGAAGCGCTTCGCCCTCGAATCGATGGGCGAAACCGCCGAGAACGTGTCCGCGAAGTACAACCTCACGCGCGACGCGCAAGACCGTTTCGCGCAAGAGAGCCAGCGCCGCGCCGCCGCCGCGTGGGAGCGCCGCGCCTTCGACGCCGAGCTCGTGCCCGTCGAGATTCCGCAGCGCAAAGGGGCGCCCGTGGTGTTCGCCCGCGACGAGTCGGTGCGCGGCGACGTGACGCTCGAGGCGCTCGCGAAGCTCCCCGCGGTGTTTCGCAAGGGCGGCAGCGTGACGGCCGGCAACGCCTCGCCCATCAACGACGGCGCCGCGGCCCTTCTCGTCGTGAGCGAGGCCATCGTCAAGCGCCTCGGGCTCAACCCCCTCGCGCGCGTGGTCTCCAACGCCGTCGCGGGCGTCGAGCCCGGGCTCATGGGCCTCGGCCCCATCCCCGCGATGCGCCGCGCCCTCGAGCGCGCGCGCCTCACCGCGGGCGACCTCGACACCATCGAGCTCAACGAGGCCTTCGCCGCGCAGAGCCTCGCGTGCATTCAGGAGCTCGGCCTCGACCCCGCGCGCGTCAACCCCGACGGCGGCGCCATCGCGCTCGGCCACCCCATCGGGAGCTCGGGGGCGCGCATCGCCGCGACGCTCGTGCACCGCCTCAAGCGCGAGGGCCTGCGCCGCGGCGCGGCCTCCCTCTGCATCGGCGTCGGTCAGGGCATCGCGACGATCTTCGAGCGCGCGTAGGGCCTGTCCCTGAAGTCGGACCGAGCGGGCGAAGCGAGCAGCGAGCACCGCAAGGCGCCGTGGCGAAGACGGGCTGTCGGCCCGGCGAGACGCGGCAACGGTGTGGTTGGCATGGTGATCGAACCGGAGGTGAAAATCCTGTCCCAGAGCCCTGACAGAGGGAATCTGACACCGAGGTGGCAAGGGCACGTAGGCCGGAGAGCCAGTCGACGCGGTCGCGCGCGGCTGTACGCCGGTCC
>CAISKJ010000293.1 GCA_903885885.1 uncultured delta proteobacterium | reverse complement strand
TGTGCGTCCCCGCGGCGCGTGCGCGGGCGCGTGCGGGCGACAGCGAGCTGGGGAGCGTGGAGCAGCTGCTGACGGAGCGGCTGGCGCAGCTGCGCGCGGCCAAGGGCGACGACAACGTGCAGACGCTCGGGGCGATTGAAGACCTCGCGGTGCTGCACGAGCGGCAGGGCCAGTACGCCTCGGCGGAGCCCCTGTGCCGCGAGCTGCTGGAGCGGCGGCGGCGCGTCCTGGGCCGCCTCGACGACTACTCGCTGGCCGCCCTCAACCTCCTTGGGCGCGTGCTGCGCAACCTGGGCCGGCTCGCGGAGGCCGCGCCCCTGCTGCGCGAGGACCTCGAGGTCATGCGCCTCACGCGCGGCATCACGCACAGGGACACGCTCATCAGCTGCCACGACTACGCGCGGCTGCTGCTCGAGCAGGGCAAGCCCCGCGACGCGGAGCGCGAGCTGCGCGCCGCGTTGAAGGTCGCGCGCGACGTGCTCGAGGGCGACGTCGTCACGAAGCTCAACCTCATCAGCGAGCTCGCGCAGGCGCTCATGGACCAGGGCCGCTTCGCCGAGGCGGAGCCGCTCTTCCTCGAAGTCCTCGAGGCCATGCGCCGCAGCCTGGGCAACTCGCACTCGCGGACGCTGGGCGCGCTCATCAACTACGCGCAGCTGCTGAAGGAGCGCAAGCGCTTCACCGAGGCGGAGCCGCTGATGCGCGAGGCGCTCGCCACGTGCCGCCGCGTGCACCCGCCCGGGCACGAAGCCACGGTGACGGCGGCAAACAACCTCGCGGGCGCGCTCCACGAGCTGGGCCGCTTCGACGAGGCAGAGGCGCTCTACCGCGAGGCGGACGCGAGCGCCCAGGTCTCGCCGGGGCCGGGGCACGACCGCACGCAGGGCACCGCGCGGAGCCTCCAGCGCGTCACGGTGCAGCGCGACAAGGCCGCCGGAGGGAGGGGATGGACTAGTATAGAAGCGCGCGGCGAAGCGGTGACGACAACGGTGGAAATGTCGTTAACCCTCGAGGAACTCACGGCTGCGCTCGCGCCGATTCTCGCGCGCCTCGACACCCTCGACACCAAAGTCGACTCCCTCGCAAAGGGTTTGGCGGCCTCCGAGGCGCGCGCCAGCGCGGACCGCGCGAATCACGCCGTGCGTGCGGCAAACGCGCTTAAGTCGCTCACCGCGCCGCTCGTTCCCTTTACGACTGACGTGCGCGGCGAGCCGTGGGACGCGGCCGTCGAGCAGCCGCCGACGCTGAACGACCTCGCCGTGTCGGGCTCGGAGTCGACGCCGGGTCGGACGGGCGCCTCGGCGCGCTCAGTATGGAACCGCGCCAAGAGCCGCGCCTTCCTGAAGGCGTCGGTGCTGGGCTACGCCGACGAGGACACGGACGGCGATGGCGAGGACGGCGCGAAGTCGCGCACGCTCCGGCTGAAGGTTATTGAAGTCGTCGGCGGCACGTTCGAGCGCGTCTTCGGGACCATCTACTCGCTGAAGTGAGCGCGGCTTCGCGTGCGACATTGGCTGCACGCTACCGCTGCCGCCCTGGCTGCAGCTGCGAGGTCACCCCCGCTGTGCCGGCGCTCGACCTTACGGCCGTTCGTGCGCGAGCGCGGCCGTGCGTGCGCGAGCCGCGGC
>CAISKJ010000292.1 GCA_903885885.1 uncultured delta proteobacterium | reverse complement strand
TGGGCGGCGCGGCGGCGGGGGGCGCCACGGGCGCGAAGGGGTTGAACGCGGCCTCGGGGATGCGCGGCGGCGCATCGGGCGCGACCGACGGCGGCGCGGCGGCGGGCGTCGCGGGCGCGAAGGGGTTGAACGCGGCCTCGGGGATGCGCGGCGGCGCGTCGGGCGCGACCGGCGGCGGCGCGGCCTCGACGGGCTGCAGGGGCCTGAAGGGCTTGAACTCCGACGGCGGCAGCGCCTCGACGGGCGCGGCGACGGGGGCCGCGGGCGCCTGCACGGGCGGGGCGAAGGTGACGAAGTTCGGCGGAGGCGCCGCGGGCTGCGCGGGCGGCGCGATGGGCGGAGGCGCCTGCGGAGGCTGTTGCGGGCCCTGTGCGAAGGGGTTGAACGCGGGCTGCGGGATCTGCCCCTGCGGCGCCTGCGGAGGCTGTTGCGGTTGCGCCGCGGGGCCCTGCGCGAAGGGGTTGAACCCACCGCCCTGCGGCGGCGCCATGGGGCTCTGTTGCGGCGTGTTGAACTGCGCGATCGGCGCCTGCATGGGGCTCTGCATCGGAGCCTGCATCGGGGGCTGCATCGGCGGCTGCTGCGCGGGCGCCTTCGACTGAAACGGGTTGAAGCTCGCGATGGCCGCGCCTACGCCCGCGACGGCCCCAGCGGCCATCTGCGCGAAGCCGCCGCCCTGCGGCTGCGCGGGAGGCGCGCCCTGCGGAGCCTTCGCGAAGGGGTTGAGGCCCTGGAGGGGGCTGCCGCCCACCATACCGCCGCCCTGAATGGGGTTGAACCCGCCGGCGCCATACTGCGAGCTCGCGCCGAAGCCCGCCGCCTGCTGCGGCGCCGCGGGCGGGGCGTAGGGCGCGAAGCCGCCGGGCTGCGGCGGGGGCATGAGGGGCGCCGCCTGCGCGGGCATCGGCGCCGACGTCTGCGCGGGCGCGACGCGCACGTTCATGGCGCTCACCCAGGCCTCGCGGCCGTCGTCGAAGCGCACCTTCACGAGGCCCGTGACGGGGTTCACCTCGACCGCCGTGCCCGGCGCGAAGCCTCCCCCCAACCACGAAGCCGACACGCGCGTACCCGGAGCCACAGCACTCATCGACGATGCCTCCTCATGGCGCTTCGGAGCGGGTGTCACCGACGGCCTCCGCCCGCGAGCGCGGCCGCGATCCTACACAACCCACTGGTACCGCGATACGCCGTTACGCGACGCTCCCGTGCGCGGCCTCGCGCGGTGTACGGTAGCGCCGCCGTGACGTCTCTCTCGTCTCGCTTTCGCGAACGCGCCGAAGGCCCCGTCGACGACGCGCACGCGCGCGGCGCCGCCCTCCTCGACGCGCTGCGCTCCCTCGCCCGCGAGGTCGAGCGCGTGCTGCCCGAGCTCACCGCCCTCACGCGCTTCGCCACGCGCCCCGAGGCGGCCTCGCTCGCGGTGGGGTGGCGCCCCCGCGGGAGCGCCGCCTCCGACGCTCCGCGCCTCGCGCTCACGCTCCACGCCGACGGCCTCGACGCCTCGTGGGCTTCGGCGCGCCGCGCGCCGCACGCAGCGAGCGCGACCGTCACCTCGCCGAGGGCATGCGCCGCCGCCGCTCGCTCGGCGAGGCGCTCGTGTACCGACTGGGATCGTTGCGCGCCGAGGGGGCGCGCCTGCACCCGCGCCACAACGACACCGCGCTCGTCTCCGAAGACGAGTGGCTGCGCGCGCCCGCGGGGGTGGTGGCGTTCACCATTCCCGCGTCGCAGGTCACGGTGTCGCCCGTGCTCGTGCGCCTCGTGGCCGACCGCGCCGCGCGCCTCGCCAGCCTCGGGGCCGCGCTGGGTTCGTTCACCTTCGCACCGTCGCCGTCGTATGCGCGCGCCTGGCCCGCCGTGCTCGACGCGGTGCGCTCACTGCGATGGGACGAGCGCGCGCTCGGTGAGGGCGCTCCCCCCGCGGGCCTCGTGCCCATCGGGCGGCGCGTGGTGTACGACCCCGTCACGGGCTGGTTCGCCCCCGAGGGGATGGCCTCGCTCGCGCCCTCGTCGGCCCCGCGCATCCGCCTCCTGCTCGACCTCGGGATCATCCCGACGGAGCCCGTCCCGGGCCCCATCGCGACGGTGGGCGCGGGGCTCCACACGCGCCTCGCGCGCTGGCTCACGGTGCGCGGGTCGTCGTCGGCCCACCGCGACGCGACGCACCTCGAGGTGCGCGTGGCCGCCCGCGAGGTTCCCCCACCGGGCG
>CAISKJ010000291.1 GCA_903885885.1 uncultured delta proteobacterium | reverse complement strand
CACCGAGTCGCCCAGCATCGCGAGCACCCGCGCACCCTGAATGGGCACGAGCGGCGCCACCTCGAGCGACAGCGATTGAAAGAAGGGCGGGTGCTGAATGTACGACGAGCGGTCGTCCCACGGGTACAGCTCACCCGACGTAGAGGGAATGGCCTTCCACTCGGCGGTCCCTTCGTACACGGTTGCGTAGTTGCGCTCGTACATCGCGGGCGTGATGCACCGCGCGATCACGTTGGCCACCTCTTCGTCGGAAGGCCACACGTCTTTCAGGTACACAGGACGACCGTCGCTGCCCGTGCCGAGGGGCTCGGTGGTGAGGTCGCGGTCGACCGTTCCCGCGATGGCGTAGGCGACCACGAGGGGCGGCGATGCGAGGTAGTTGGCCTTCACCTGCGGGTGCACGCGTCCCTCGAAGTTACGGTTGCCCGAGATCACCGCGGCCGCCACGAGGGGAGAGCCCGCGAGGGGCTTCGCGACCTCGTCGGGCAGCGGACCGGAGTTGCCGATGCAGGTGGTGCAACCGTAGCCCACCACGTTGAAGCCGAGGCGCTCGAGCGACGGCAGCAGCCCCGCCTCGCGCAGATACTCGGTGACCACGCGCGACCCCGGAGCGAGCGAGGTCTTCACGTGCGGCGCCACGGTGAGTCCGCGCGCGGCGGCCTTCTGCGCGACGAGGCCCGCGGCGACGAGCACCGAGGGGTTCGACGTGTTGGTGCAGCTCGTGATGGCGGCGATCACCACGGCGCCGTGGCCGAGCGTCGCGTGGTGGCCCTTCACGGTGACGTCGAGGGTGGCCTCGTGGTCGGCCGGTGAGAGCCCGAAGCCGCGCTCCTTCACCGGTGCCGTGAGGGCCGCCGAGAACGAGCTCTTCATCGCGGTGAGCGCCACGCGATCTTGCGGGCGCTTGGGGCCCGCGAGGGTCGGCTCGACGGTCGCGAGGTCGAGCTCCACCGTGTCGGTGTACGTGGGGTCGAGCGCGTCGTCGGTGCGAAAGATCCCCTGCTCCTTCGCGTAGGCCTCGACGAGCTTCACGGTGCGCTCGGGGCGGCCCGTGCGACGCAGAAACTCGACGGTGGCCGCGTCGACGGGAAAGAAGCCCATCGTGGCCCCGTACTCGGGCGCCATGTTGGCGATCGTGGCGCGGTCGGGCACCGTCATCGTCGAGAGCGCGGGGCCGTAGAACTCGACGATCTTGTCGACCACACCCTTCTTGCGAAGCAGGCTGGTGATGGTGAGCGTCACGTCGGTGGCGGTGACGCCGGGCCGCGCGCGCCCGGTGAGCTTTACGCCCACCACCTGCGGCGTAAGCATGAAGAGCGGCTGACCGAGCATCACCGCCTCGGCCTCGATGCCGCCGACGCCCCAGCCCACAACGCCCAGTCCGTTGATCATGGTCGTATGAGAGTCGGTGCCCACGAGCGTGTCGGGAAAGGCCACGGGGCCGTCGCGGTCGGCGCCCTCGCGCACCACCGTGGCGAGGCGCTCGACGTTCACCTGGTGCACGATGCCCATGCCCGGCGGCACGACGGAGAAGTTGTGCACCGAGTCCTGGCCCCAGCGCAGAAACTGGTAGCGCTCGCGGTTGCGGTGAAACTCGAGCTTGAGGTTGAGCGAGAGCGAGCTGTCGGCCCCAAAGTGGTCGACCTGCACCGAGTGGTCGATCACGAGGTCGACGGGCACCAGCGGGTTGATGCGCGCGGGATTGCCGCCGAGGCGCGCCACCGCGTCGCGCATGGCGGCGATGTCGACGAGCACGGGCACGCCCGTGAAGTCTTGCAGAATGACCCGCGCGGGCTTGAAGGGGAGCTCGACGGCCGCGGGGACGGGCGCGTTCCAGTTTGCAAGGCGGCGCACGTCGTCTTCGCTCACCGCGAAGCCGTCGCAGTTGCGCAGCACGGCCTCGAGGAGCACACGAATCGAGTACGGGAGCGACGCGATGGACCGCGCCACGCCCGTCTTCTCGAGGTGCGACAGGCGGTAGATGCCGACGGGGCCGAAGCCCGCATCGAAGGTGTCGCGGGCGCCGAACGCGTCGAAGGTCTTCTGGGTGCTCATTGCGCGACTTCGTAGAGCCGCGACCACCCCATCGTCAACGCGCGCCCTGCACGAGAGAAGCTACGTCGCGCCTGCGTTCAGCCCTCGTCGCCGAGCGCCTTGCGCAGCGCGCGGATGGCCTCGCCGTGAATCTGCGACACGCGCGACTCGCTGACGCCCAGCGCGGCGGCGATGGTGCGCTTGTTCTGCTCCTGATCGTAGTGGAGCTGCAGCACGGCGCGCTGACGGGTCGTGAGGCGGCGCATCGCGACGCGCACGCGGTGGCTCGACTCGAGGGAGGCGAAGAGGTGCTCGGGGGCGTCGTCGAGGTCGTCGGCGAGCGCGCGCGGATCGCCCGCGAAGATCATCGCGGCGTCGTCGGCGTCGTTGGCGGGCAGGCTGGCCACGCGCTGGCGGTAGAGCGCGAGCTCGATGCCCAGCTCGGCGGCGAGCTCGGCCTCGTCGGGGGCGCGACCGTTGCGGCGCTCGAGCGCGACGCGGGCCTCGTCGTGCTGCCGTTCGAAGGCCCGCTGGTCGCGCGTGAGGGGATCACGATCGCGCAGCTCGTCGAGGATCGCGCCGCGGATGCGGTGGTCGACGTAGGCCTCGAAGCCCGCGAAGCGCTCGCTGTCGACCTTCATGAACGCGTCGACCAGGCCGAGGAGCCCGGCGCTCACGAGGTCGCCCGCGGTGACGATCCCCGGGTGCTTGCGGGCCATGTGGGCGGCGTAGCGGCGCACGCGCGGGAGGTAGCGCGCGGCGGTCGCGTTGGTGAGGGCGGTGTGGGCAGAGCGGTGCTCGGCGAGCGCGAGGTTCGCAGACGGGGTCATACGAAGGTGCCTTTCGGCGGCGCTGCGCATCGGGCGCGCAGGGCGCCGCGCAGGCCGCGTCGGTGAAGGGGCGCGCGGTGGGCGCGCTCGATTACGTTAACGGCGGGTGCGCGAAGAGCTGTAGCGCGCGGGCGCTACGGGGCGGTGGTAAACGCCCACACGCGGTACCACGGCGCGCCCTCGACGGTGCCGCGCACCTCGACGGTGTACTGCGTGTTGGCGCGCAGCCGCGTGTCGCCGTAGAGGAACACGAAGCGGGGGTTGCTGTTGTTCATGTCGGCGCGCGCGTCGGCCACCACCGTGTCGGCGAGGCGCGCGGCGCGGAAGGTCGAGTGGGGCACCTCGGCGCACGTGCCGTCGTAGAGCCTGTGCGACTCGATGGTGAAGTTGCTCGTGGGAAACATGAGCGAGATCACGGTGCCGCTCGGCCACGCGCCCGTCGCCGGCAGCGGCGGCGTCGGCCCTTCGAGGTTGCCCTGAAAGGCCGTGGGCACGTTGGTGGTGCCCGGCGGAGGAAACACCGACACGTCGCTGAGCGTCGGCGCCGCCGTGCCCTGCGGCCGCGCGAACTCCATCGTGTTGTGAAAGCGTCGTTGATCGCCGGGGCGCCCCGGCGCGGCGGCGAAGCCCGTCTCGGTGTAGGTCGGGTCTTGAAAGGGCGTGCGGTGGTAGACGGTCCAGATCCAGCCGTCGATGGCGCGCTGGGGGGTTGCCTCCCAGTTGATGACCTCGCCCGAAGCCGACAGGCGATAGCCCGCGGCCGCGAGGCGATCACCGGGCGTGCGCCCCGTGTAGCCCATGCACGCGCCTGCGTTTTCGAAGTGCGCGCCGGGCCAGCACGAGCTCGCGTTGGTGGCCATGAAGGTCGAGTGGGCCATGGCGGCCTGCTCGAGCTGCGCGTTGGCGTGAATGGCCGGTACGCCCGCGGCCGTGCGCCAGTAGTTGGTGCGAAGGAGGGCGGCCTGCTGAAACTCGTCGGAGGTCGCCGTCGCCATGCCCGACTCGGCCCGCGAGAAATCGGGCGGCCCGTTGTCGGCGCACGCGCACACGTTGGGCCCCGGCGGGCACGCGCGCGGCCCCGTGGCGGCATCGGGCGCCGCGGTGGTGGCGGGCGTCGGGTCGTCGCCGCAGCCGACGAGCGCGATGGACGAGAGGGCGAAGAGCGAAGCGAAGAGCAGGCGTGCGCGGGTCACGCGGCGGACTCTACAAGAGAACGCGTCGAGACCTGAAGGCTCCGCGCCGCGCGAAACTTTTGTGGCGCGCGACCGCGAGGCCGCATGGGCTCACAGCGGGATCTTGTACGAGAGCAGGCGACACTCGATGGCGCCATTGAAGAGGGTGTGTTCGCGCGCGGCGTCGATGCCGAGGCTCCGCGCCATGAGCGGAT
>CAISKJ010000290.1 GCA_903885885.1 uncultured delta proteobacterium | reverse complement strand
GCAGGCCTACGACAGGCGCTTCGCGCCCTCGTCCTGCGGGCGCGCGTCGCCCGGCGGGTAACGGTCACGCGGCCGGCGGCGGCGATGACCTCGGCGATCTCGGCCTCTGATGTTTCTTCGCGTGCGTGAGCGCGCGAACGACGAAGCCCCTCCCCATTCATGAAGCGACATCTCTGTGGCGTTCACGCCGTGCGTGAGGCTCTCGCGAGCCACGCCCGCGACCTCGCGGTGGTCTACTTCGCAGAGGACCCCGCGCGTGGGCCCCTCGCCGAGGTGGCCACGCTCGCCCGCAACGCGCGGGTCACCGTGGAGGTGCGCGCGGCCTCCGAGCTCGACGCCCTCGCGGGCCCCGTGCGCCATCAGGGCGTCATCGCGATCGCTGCGGGCGACTACCCCTACCTCGACCTCGACACGCTCCTGGCGAAGGCGAGCGCGCGCACCGAGACGCCGCTCCTCGTGGCGCTCGACGAGGTGACCGACCCGCACAACCTCGGCGCCATCGTGCGCTCCGTGGTGGCCCTCGGCGCCGACGGCGTCATCACGTTGAAAGACCGCGCGGCCCCGGTGACCCCCGTGGTCGTGCGGGCGAGCGCGGGCGCCACCGAGCACGCGGCCATCGCGCGCGTCGTCAACCTCTCGCGCACCCTCGAGGCGCTCTCGCGCAAAGACATTCGCACCGTCGGGCTCGATGCCGACGGCTCGGCCGACCTCGAGGCCATCGACCTCACGGGCCCCATCGCGCTCGTCGTTGGCTCCGAGGGTTACGGCCTTCGCAGGCTCGTGAAGGAGCGCTGTGACGTGATCGCGCGCATCCCCCTGAGCGGCCCCGTGGCCTCGCTCAACGCCTCGGTCGCCGCAGCGATCGCCATCTACGAAGTCACCCGCCAGCGTCGTGTGCGACGCGCGAGCGACGTCTAGCGCTTCGAAAAGCGAAGCGCCCGGTGAGGGTTGAATCTCACCGGGCGCTTCTTGTTACGTTTGCCGATCAGGGGCTCGGCGGTCGTGCGAGCGAAAGGACTTGAACCTTCACGAGAGTTACCCCACTGGAACCTGAATCCAGCGCGTCTGCCAATTCCGCCACGCTCGCGACGTACGGGGAGGCGCTAAGTACCGCCACCCGCTCACCTCGTCAAGAGAGTTTCTCGCGCTAACGAATCGCGACCTCACGCACGGGGCCCTCGACCCTGCCGTCGCGCATGAGGGCCACGCGCACCATGTCGCCGATGGGCGGCACGATCACCTCGACGGTGGTGAGCCCCTGGAGCGTCGGGAGGCGCAGGTTTGCGCCGTTCACCCAGGCGGGCGTTGCGGTGCTGCGGAGCGCCGCGCGCCACGGCCACGCGTCGCCGCTGCGCGGTGCGAGGGCGAGCCGCCACGCGCCGCGCAGGTCGGGATAGGCGCGCGCGAGCGCCCCGGGCCTCGCTGAGGGGGCCACCGCGGTGTACGTCGCATCGGGGCGGTAGGTCGTCGCTGCGCGGGAAGTGACTGGCGTCTGTGTCACCGTGCGCGCGGGGACGCTCAACGTGACGATGACGCGCACGCCCATCGCCTCGCGCCGCGCCTGCGCCTGCTCGATGTGCGGCGGCGACGCGGCGCGCGCGGGCTCTCCGTCGGGGCCGATGAGCAGCGCGCGGTCGCCGCAGGGGCCTGTGGGGCGCGGGCCCTCGGTGTGCGCGTGCGTACCGGGCTGCGCGGGCGGCGCGGGCGGTGGTGCACCGTCGTGAAAGGTCGTGCAGAGCCCGCACGCGCAGCCGTCACACACGGGCAGGTCGACGTCGGCGTCGACGCCGCGCTCCTGCCGGAGCCACTGCTCGAGGGTGAGCTCGCGGGCCGTGTCGGGGCCGCTGGCGAGCCACGCGCGGTGGAAGCGCGCCGCCGACTCGACGCCGATAAAACGCAGGTGCCAGGGCTCGTAGCGGTAGCCCGTGCGCGGGTCGATGGGGCCCTCGGCGCCGTGGTGCCGACAGGTTGATCCCTGAACGCGCTCGGCGAGGGGCATGGGGTAGGGGAGCACGTAGCCGAACTCCCAGGCGTGCTCGGCGATCCAGCGACCGGCGGGGGTGCAGCCGAAGCCTGCGCGCATCATCTCGCCGCGGTTGGCCCAGTCGCGGGTAAAGAGGTCGATCGCGGTGCCGAGCTGGTGCTGCGAGTGCCCCGCGATCGCGCTCGACGTGGTGGCGCGGCAGAAGTCCTGCCCCGTCGAGCGGCTCCACCCGCGAAAGACCTCGCACTGTCGTCCAAACGAGCGAAAGGCCGAGTGTACATGGCCCACGTGACCCGCCGTGGCCATCGACTCGAGCATGAGCTGCAGAGACTCGGCGGCCTCGCGGCGCAGGCAGTGACGGTGCGCGGGGGTGCACTCGTCGACGGTGTGGGGCTCGCCGGTCCCGATCTCGATGAGGTCGTCGGGCGCGTAGTCGGGGGAGAGCACGAAGCGCGGCGACCGGTTGACGATCGTGAGCAGGTCGTCGCCGTCGACGAAGCCCAGCGGGGGGAGCACGTCGTCGGGGTGCACCCAGCGACCGTCGCGGTCGCCGTGGGTGAGCGTCACGCAGCGCTGTGACTGCGTGGGCGAGGGCACCGTGCGCGAGAGCGGCCGCGGGCGATCGGCGCGCTCGCGCGAGGGG
>CAISKJ010000289.1 GCA_903885885.1 uncultured delta proteobacterium | reverse complement strand
GCGCGGCCTCGAGCGCGCCGCGGAGCGAGTCGCCGCGGTCGGCGGCGGGCGCCGGGGCACAGCGCGCGACGGGCTCGACGCCCTTCTCGCGGAGGTATTTGCGCGCGCCCTCGAGTGTGTAGCGCTCCTCTTTGAGAAGCCTGCGAATGGTGACGAGGCGCTCGACGTCGCGGCGCGTGTACACGCGCTGCCCGGCGTTGGATTTCTGCGGGCGGAGCGACTTGAACTCCGTCTCCCAGAAGCGAATCACGTGGGGCGCCACGTCGAGGAGGCGCGCCACCTCGCCGATGCGAAAGTAGATCTTCTGCGGCAGTTGCACGGCCTATCGGGGCTCCTCGCGGTGCAGCGGGCGAGGCGTCAGTCTTTCGAGGGATCGTGCTCGGCGACGAGACCCGCCGACGCGCTCGGAAGAATGAGCGCGGGGGGCAGCGCGGACGGGCGCCGCGGCGGCGGAAAGCTCGAGCGACGCCCCGCGGGCGGGCGATTCACCCGGGCCTTGAGCACCGGCGAGGGCTTGAAGCGCACCACCCGACGCGGCGCGAGGGTGATCTTCTCGCGCGTGCGCGGGTTGAGCCCGGGGCGCTCGTGCTTGTCGCGCACGACGAAGTTTCCGAAGCCCGAGATCTTGATCTTGTAGCCCGCGGCGAGCGTCTCTTTCATCGTGCCAAACACGGCGTCGACGAGCTGCGCGGCCTCGCGCTTCGAGAAGCCACCGACGTTTTCGCAGATCGCCTCGATGATCTCGGCCTTCGTCATCGCCCGCCTCGCGGCGCAGATAATCATAGCCACCGCGTCGATGCAATCGCTCGCGCGTGGAGCTCCAGCGCAGGCGACCCGTCAGCGCTGCGCGGCGCCGAACGACGCGTGGGCGCCGCGCGTCACCTCGGCGATGAGCGCGTCGACCTCGGCGTCGAGGAGCGTGCGATCGTCGGCGCGGAACGTGAGCGCGAAGGCGAGCGAGTGCGTGCCCTCGGGCAGCTCGCTGCCCGCGTAGCGGTCGAAGAGCGACACGGACTCGCACAGGGGCCCGGCGAGCGCCCGCAGCCGCGCGAGGACCTCGCCCGCGGGCACCGCGCGGCTCACGAGCAGCGCGACGTCGCGGCGCGACGCGGGGAAGCGCGACGGGGCCTTCGCCGCGAGGGGCCGCGCGGTGATCCCCAGCGCGGTCACGTCGAGTTCGCCGAGCACCACAGGGCGGCCGAGCTCGGCGCGCTCGACCACGTCGGGGTGCGACACCGCGATCACGCCCGCGGGGCGGCCGTGGATGACCACCCTCGCCCACGCGCGCGGGTGCGCCCACGACGGCGCCTCGCCCTCGCGGTCGAAGCTCGCGGGCGCGTTGGTCATGCGCTCGACAAGCTCCTCGACGGCGCCCTTGAGGTCATAGAAATCGATGTCGTCGGGGCGCGCGAGCCACGTGTCGCGGGGCCCCGCCATCACGAAGCCGAGGCGCGTCTCCTCGACGGGGAGCGCCTCGCCCGAGGGCGCGAACACGCTGCCCAGTTCGAAGAGCCGCACGCGCTGCTCGGCCCGCTTGCGCGCCGTCGCCGCCGCCACGCACAGCTTCGCCAGGAGCGACGGCCGCAGGAGCGACCGCTCCTCGCTCAGCGGGTTGGCCAGCGCGATGGCCGCGGCGGGGTCGTAACCGATCGCGGCGACCTCCTTCGGGGCGATGAACACCATGTGAATCGCCTCGTCGAAGCCGAGCGCGCACACCACCTCGCGCAGCGTGCGGCGCAGCCGCCAGTCGCGCGTAGCGCCCGCGCGCGCGCCCCGCGTCGGCGGCAGCCGCGACGGGATGCGATCGACGCCCCACACGCGCGCCACCTCTTCGATGAGGTCGACCTCGCGCGCGATGTCGCCGCGGTGTGAGGGCACCGTCACCGTAAGCCCCGCGTGCGAGGGCTTCGACGCGAAGCCCAGCGAAGCGAGGATGCGCGCCTCTTCGTCGCGCTCGATCTCGATGCCGAGGAGCGACGCCGTCTGGCCCGACCGCAGCGTGATCTCTCGCGCTTCGAAGAAGCCGCCGAAGCACTCGACCACGCCCCGCGCGGCGGAGCCCCCGGCGAGGTCGGCCATCATCGCCGTCGCGAGCGCCAGCGAGGCCGCGAGGGCCGCCGGGTCGGTGCGCCGCTCGAAGCGGTGCGAGCTCTCGGTGTGCATGCCGTAGCGCCGCGCGGTGCGACGGACGCCGCGCGGTTCGAACCACGCGCACTCGATCACCACGTCGCGCGTGGTGGGCTGAATGCCCGAGTGCTCGCCGCCCATCACGCCCGCGAGCGCGAGGGGGCGCGCCGCGTCGGCGATGACCAGGTCGTCGGCCGAGAGGGTGCGCGCCACGCCGTCGAGCGTGAGCAGCGCTTCGCCCTCGGCGGCCTGGCGCACCACGATCTGAGCGCCCGTGAGCTCGGCGCGGTCGAACGCGTGCAGGGGCTGCCCCGTCTCGAGCATCACGAGGTTGGTCACGTCGACCACGTTGTTGATGGGGCGCACGCCCAGGCGCGTGAGCCGCGCGCGCAGCGCGAGGGGCGAAGGGCCCAGCGTGACGCCCTGCACCACGGCGGCCATGTAGCGCTCGCAGCGGTCGGCGCCGACGCGCGACTCGACGCGCACGAGCGCGCTCGCGTCGACGTCGGAGACGCGCGCGGGCGCGGCGGGCGCGGGCGCGCGCCACGCGATGCCGAGGAGCGCCGCCACCTCGCGCGCGATGCCCCAGTGCGAGAGCGCGTCGCCGCGGTTGGGCGTGACGTTGAGGGTGAGAATCTGATCGACGAGGCCCGGCAGCGACGCGAGGGGAGTGCCCGGCTCGAGCGCTCCGTCGAGAATGAGAATGCCCGCGTGGTCGTTGCCGAGGCCGAGCTCATCTTCCGCGCAGAGCATGCCCGCGGAGACCACGCCCGCGACGGGGCGCGCCTCGAGCGTGAAGGGCGCGCCGTGCTTGTCGAACACCGTGGCGCCGAGCTTCGCGAGGGCCACGCGGCCGCCGGGCGGGGGCACGTTCGCGGCGCCGCAGACGACCTCTTGCGGCCCCTCGCCCGCGTCGATGGTCACGAGGGTGAGCGGGTTCTTGCTCGTGGGGTGCGGGCGCGTCGAGAGCACCGCGGCGACGACGACGTCGCGCAGGTGGTCGCCCGCGCGCTCGATGTGCTCGACCTCGAGGCCGGCGAGGGTGAGCTTCGAAGCGACGCGGTCGAGGCCGGGGTCGGTGCCGAGCAGCGTGACGAGCCAGTGATACGAGATGCGCATGGTGGTGCCGGTGCGTTCGGGGTCAGAGGCTGCCGAGGAAGCGGACGTCGTTTTCGAACAGGTGGCGAATGTCGCCGATGCCGTAGCGGAGCATCGTGAGGCGGTCGATGCCCATGCCGAAGGCGAAGCCCTTGTAGCGCTCGGGGTCGTAGCCCACGCTCTCGAACACCACCGGGTGCACCATGCCGCAGCCCAGGATCTCGAGCCAGCTGGTGCCCTTGCACACGCGGCACGCGGGGTTGTGGCCGTGGCAGATGAGGCACTCGACGTCCATCTCTGCGCCGGGCTCCACGAAGGGGAAGTAGCTCGCGCGGAAGCGCGTCTTCACGTTGGCGCCGAAGAGCCTGTGCAGAAAGGCCTCGAGCACGCCGCGCAGGTGCGCGAGCGTGATGTCCTCGTCGACCATGAGCCCTTCGAGCTGAAAGAACATCGGGCTGTGCGTCGCGTCGTCGTCGCGGCGAAACACGGCGCCGGGCATCACCACCTGCACGGGCGGCGGGTGCGACAGCATCTCGCGCACCTGCACCGTCGACGTGTGCGTGCGCAGCAGCACACGGTCCGACGGCGTGCGCGACGGCAGAAAGAAGCTGTCGTGCATGTCCATCGCGGGGTGGTCGGGGGGGAACCCCAGGCGGTCGAAGTTGTTCTCCGCGTGGTCGACCTCGGGGCCCTCGGCCACGTCGAAGCCCAGCGACGAGAACACGTCGATGATCTCGTGCAGCGTGCGCATGATCGGGTGCACGCGCCCGAGGCGCGGGCGGCGACCGGGCAGCGTGATGTCGATCGCGGGCCCCGCGAGCTCCTTCGCGCGGGCCTCGCTGCGCAGGCGCTCGGCGGCCGTCGCGAGCGCGCGCTCGACGCGGCCCTTCACCTCGTTGACCCGCTGGCCGAAGGACTTTCGCTCGGCGCCGGGGAGCTCGGGGATGCGCTTCATCACCCGCGTGAGCGAGCCCTCGCGGCCCGAGAAGCGCGCGGTCACCTGGCGCAGCTCGTTGTCGTCGCGCGCAGCAGCGAAGGCCTCGTCGACGCCGCGTGCGATCGCGTCGAGCTCTTCAATCGGTGTTTCCTGTGCCATGTTCGGGGGCGCGGAGTGTACGGATCATGACGTACCGCGGCAACGCAGCATTTGGCCTGCGTGCGACGACGTACGCCGCGAGCGCGTCACGCGCGGGGGCGCGGCACTTCGATCACTCCGGTGAGCGGCGTGCGAAGCGCTTTCGATAGAGATGTGTGGGGGGGGCGAGGCGGAGGGAGAGGCGATCAGACCGGGGCGAACTCGTTCGCGACGATCTTCACGTTGGCGGCCTCGAGCACGGCGCGAAAGCCTGCGAAGTCGCGCACGGCGAGGTCGGCGAGGATCTTGCGGTCGATGCCGATGTTGGCCGTCTTGAGGGCGTTCACCAGGCGCGAGTAGTTCGTGCCGAGCGAGCGCGCGGCGGCGCCGATGCGGGCGATCCACAGGCGACGGAAGTCGCGCTTGCGGAGCTTGCGGCCCACGTAGGCGTACGACCAGGCCTTGTGAACCGCCTCGGCCATCGGGCCAAAGAGGCGGCCACGGCCGTTGGAGAAGCCCTGGGCGTGACGGAAGAGGCGGTTCTTGCGACGACGGCCCTTGAAACCAGTTTTTGCGCGCGGCATGGGTCAGTAGCTCCGGTAGATTTCAGGGACGGCCATAGGGGAAAAGGCGTTGCACGCGCTTCTCCATCGCCTTGTCGACCATGCCGTTCTTGCGCAGACGGCGCAGACGGCGAGAACTCTTTCCGTTCATGAAGTGGCTGGCGCCACCCGACGGACAACGGACGCGGCCCGTCCCGGTAAGCGTGAAACGCTTGGCCGCGGCGCGGTTGGTCTTCATCTTGGGCATCGGTTTTCCCTATTGTGTTGGTGAGCGCGCCCCTCTCGAAGAGAATCTTCGGGAGTGCGCCGCGGTCGATCCGCGGCGCGGTGCACGATGTGGTCGTGTGGGGACGATGTTCGCGCGGGTCGGGAGGAGTGCCAGAGCCCCACCGCGATGTCAAGCACCGCGACGGGGCGCTCGCCCATCTACTGGTGCGAGTCGATGTAGCGCTGAAAGTTCGCGAGCATCGGCCCCTGCGGATACCGCTGGATGTACATCCGCATCGTGCGCACGGCGTCGGCCGTGCGGCCCGCGGCCTGCTGCGTGGTCGCGAGGTAGCCCAGCTCGCGGTCGGTGTTGGCCCGGCCGCGGAGCGCGTTGATGACACAGGTGTTGCGCGCGGACTCGTCGCTCGTGCTCGTGCGGCACGCCTGCGCGCGCTGCATGGGGGTCATCCCGTCGTCGTTGGAAGGCGGCGATGGGGCCGGCGGCGCGGGCGTCGGCGCGGCCACGACCCGCGGAGCCGGAGGCGGCGTCGGGGTGGGGGCGCGCGGCGTCGGTGCTGCGCGCGG
>CAISKJ010000288.1 GCA_903885885.1 uncultured delta proteobacterium | reverse complement strand
GGCGCGGGCGAGCGCGGGGCACAGGGCGGTCGTGAGGGCCGCGACGAGCGCGAGGCGAGGCGTCACCGGGGCGGAAGGTACGCGACCGTGCGGCGTGCGCCAATAGGCCATCCGCGCCGTTGTTCACAGCGTCTTCAGGTACTCGAGGAGGGAGGACCGCTCGTCGGCCGTGAGCGCGTCGCCGAAGGTGTGGCCGCGGTTGCTGTAGCCCGCCACGGTGGTGTCGTAGGTGTCGGGGGCGCCCGCGCGCCCGTCGATGTAAGGCCAGCCCACGGTCTCCATGTTGTAGGTGCTCTCGGCGAAGTTTCGCTGCCATCGCGTGGGGCGCGTCGCGCTGTCGAGGAGGGCCGCGAGCGTGGGCACGGAGCCGTTGTGCAGGTACGGCGCCGTGGCCCACACGCCGTCGAGGGGCGGCGCAACGTAGGCCCGCGTGGGGGTGAGGCGCGCCGCGCCGTTGCCCGCGTACCAGCTCGCGTTGAACCAGTCGGCGAGGCGCCCGCGCGCCATGAACTGCTCGGCGTAGAGCGGGTCGGTGCCCACGTTGGCGATGGGCACCAGGAGGTTGGGATACGCGCCGCCCTCGCCGTAGGTGCCGTGGCAGCCCGCGCAGCGCGCGCCGAACACCGCGGCCCCCTGCGCGGCCCCCACGTAGTCGATGGCGCCTGTGAAGCGCGGCGCCTCGAGGCGCATGAGCCACGCGAGCACGTCGCCGAAGTGCGCGAGGATCTCGGTGGCCTGCGCCGCGTCGTGCACGGCGACCACCGACACCTGCATGAGGAGCCGCGTGAAATCGCCGCGGCCCATGCCGTTGTAGTAGAGCGCGTTCTTCTTGCGCAGGAGCCACCACGCGGGCGTGTCGGAGGCGACGCGCGGCGCCTGCGCGGTGGCCTCGGTGCTCCACGCGGCCGCGTCGCGCCAGGCGAGGTCGGCGCTGCGGTGCGACGCGGCGGCGTCTTCGAGGAGGAAGGCCGCGTTGAGGCCGCGGAAGGGCGCGAGCGCCGCGGCGCCGGCCGCCTGCGCGCCGCGGCTGAACGGAAGGTACGCGCGCCACTCGGGCGAGTCGTCGCCGTACGGGGCGCGCACGAGCTGGTCGAGGAGGCGCACGCGCGCGCTCGAGTCGGCGGTGAAGCTCGATGCCCAGTTGCCGAGGCCCGCGATGAAGCGACCGTTGAGCGACGCCGCGTGGCACCCGAAGCACGTCGTGCCGCCCGCGACGCGCACGGGCCGGCCGTCGCGGTTGACGTCGAAGACGTTGAAGGCCCGCGGGAGGCGCGCGCTGTCGCCGGTGCGCTCGAGCTCGTTGGTGACCGTGGCGCCTTCGAAGAAGGGCAGAAACACCGCGAGGGGAACGCCCGATCCCACGAAGTCGCCGTAGCGCAGGTAGTCGTAGCCCGCGGCGGGGTCGCCGTCGGTGCGCTGCGGCGACCGCGCGATGGGCTCGTTGGCGACGGGCCCCGGCGGCGCGGCCGGGGCCTCGTCGGCGCACGCCGAGACGGTGAGCGAGAGCGCGAGGAGCGAGGCGTACCGTGCGCGGCGCATCATGCGCGAAGAGGACTATCACAGCCGCGCCGCGGTAACGTCGGCGGCGATGACCGCGCGGCTCAACATCGACCTCGGCGAGCTCCACGACGAGCCCGCGGCGCTGGCCTCGCTGGCCCACCTGGTGAACGTGGCGTGCGGCGCGCACGCGGGCGACATCGAGACGGCGCGCGCGGTGCTCCGTCGCGCGGCGGCGAGCGGGGCCGCGGCGGGGGCGCACCCGTCGTACCCCGACCGCGCGAACTTCGGCCGCGTGGCCCTGAGCCTCTCCGACGAAGCCCTGCGCACCACGCTGCGGGCGCAGCTCGTGTGGCTGCGCGAGATCGCGCGCGCGGTGTCGGTGCCGCTCACGCACGTGAAGGCCCACGGCGCGCTCTACCACGCGGCCGCGAGACTTGTCGGTGGTTTTGACGATGCCAGCCAGCACTGCCACAATGTCGGGGATGTTGAGGAAGGAGGTGGGCGAGTGGGGCGTCGACGATAGCGACGGCGATAATGACGATGCTGTT
>CAISKJ010000287.1 GCA_903885885.1 uncultured delta proteobacterium | reverse complement strand
GCGACCTCGACGATCGCGCGGCTCGACCGGAAGTTCTCCTCAAGCCTCACGGTGCGCACGTTCGCGTAGCGCGTCGTGAACGAGAGGATGTTGCGCACGTCGGCGCCGTTCCACTGGAAGATGGTCTGGTCGTCGTCGCCCACGACGCAGAGCCACGCGCCGAGGTCGGCGAGCGCAGCGACGACCTTCTCCTGGATCGGGTTCACGTCCTGATACTCATCGACGATCACGTGGCGCACGCGCGCGGCGAGTCGGGCGCGCACCGTCGCGTCGTCGCGGAGCACCCGCAGCGCGTGCTCCATGATGGCCGTGAAGTCGAGGTAGCACTTCGAATCGAGCAGCTTGCGGTAGAGGTCGAGCCCCTGGGCGACGGTGTTGCCCACGAGCTTCTCGGGCCTGAGCTCGGCCTGCCGAAGGATGTCGAGCGCGTCGATGTAGCGCCCCGTGTCCTTGTAGCGGACGAGCGGCTTCGAATTGAGATCACGGCTCGTGCTGAGGCCGCTCTGCTGCGAGTAGCGATCGACAAAGAGCGCCTGCTGCACCTCGTTGAGCACGTCGTACTTGAGGTACGCGGGCACCTCCTCGTTGAGGAGCGTCTTGCAGAACCCGTGGATGGTGCCGACGTACATCTCGGCCATGCCGCGGGTCGTGCCGAGCTCGTCGCGGACGCGGCGCAGGATGCGGTCCTTCAGCTCCGCGGCGGCCTTCTCGGTGAAGGTGAACGCGACGATGTTTCGCGGCTCCAAGGCGCTGCCGTCTTCGCGCGGCCGCAGTAGCTCGACGACGCGGCGAGCGACGACTTCGGTCTTGCCCGAGCCGGCGCAGGCGATGAGTTGCAGGTGGCCGTCGCGGTGGCCGATCGCGTCGAGCTGCGTGGGGGTGAGATCCATCGGGGGAGTCCTCCTGTGGCTGATGCCCGCGCGGTCTACGATCTCCACAGGGGCGCGCGGGAACAAGCGCGAAGTGCGAGCTTCACCACGACGTCATGCCATCGAGGGAGTGCACCACAACGCTCCCGGGCGACTGTCGGCTGTCGGCCTCGCGATGGCCCCGCGGCGTCCAGCACGCTCCGCGCGACGAGGTGGACCTTGCGCCCGCCGCGACGCTACAACCCTGGCCATGACGAACCTCGGGGATGGCTCGTGGCTGGCGGCGCTTCGTACGCCCAACGCCGACGTCGCACGCTTCAACGAAGTGCTGGACGCGTACGGTCTCCGCGTCACCATGCGGCTCGACGCGCTGGCCGACGTGTGGCTTGCCCCGGACGGTGGGCCGCGCAGCGTGCTACTCGTCGCGCACGCGGGGGACGGCAAGACCGAGTTCCTGCGTCACCTCGCGCGCCTCGCGCCGCCGCAGCGTCTGAAGACCTTCGATCTCGAGTCGCCGACCCCCACCTGGTCGGCGGCCGGTTGGTGGATCCTCAACGATCCGAGCCAGCTACCGACCACGCGCGTGATCGAGTTTCTGTCTCGCGCCTTTTCAATGAGCGCGACGGGCTCGAGGTTCGTCGCAGCCATCAACCGGGGGCTCCTCCGCGCCGTCGTGCAACGCGAGGCGTGCGACGACGTAAGCCCCGACGCGTGGCGCGAGGCGAGGGCCTGGCTCCGGCGTGCCCTTGACTACCAGGCGAACGCAGTCGACGAGCATGGGCGCATCGCGGTTCCGCTCGACCGCCGCGTCCTGGTCCCGGGGCCGGGCGACACCCGGTCGGCCGCGGGCGACGTGGCCTTCGCGGTGCTCGCGCGAGTTCGCGCGCAGACGGGGGGTGCGTGGGACGCGTGCTGGTGGTCCGCGTGCGTCGCGCGGGTGCTCTCGCTCGTCGAGGCGAGCGGGCACCATGTGACGTTCCGCGAGGTGCTCGCCCTCTCAGCCGCGGTGGCTGAGGCGCTTGGCCGCGGCAAGCCCCATGACGCGCTGGGCGTACTCTTCATGGCCCCCGCAGCGGAGGCCTCGCCCTCACTCAAGCCCCTGGAGAGCGTGCTCCGCCGCCTCGACCCCGCCAAGGTCCCGAGCCTCGCGATCGACGTCGACACGCACGCCCCTGCGGAGCGCGATGCGCGCGTTCGCGGTGACGCGCTCAAGAACCTCGCCTCCGCCTTCGCGGCCGACGGCGTCGCGGAGGGACTGCCGTACCGACACGCGGGCGTTTTCCTTCGCGTGTGTCGTAGCGTGACGGACGGGGGCGCTGATGTGCCAGCGGCGCGGCGCGCCGTGTTCCGCGGGCTCTCGCGCGTCGCGTGGGGCGCGCACAGCGCGGGCGACGACCTCGACGTGCTGCCGCTCACCTCGCCCGTGCACCCCGGCGCACTGGCAGGCGGCACGCGCACGCTACGCGCTGCGCTGAGCGTGGAGTCGTCGTGCTTCGTCGCCGACGCGACCGCGCACGGTGACTACATCGAGCGCGGGCTCACGCTTCCCGCGCTGGTGATGCGACGCCACGCGGGCGACGCCGACGCGCCGAGGCTGCGCCTCGACCTCGAGCTCTTCGACATGCTCGCGCGGCTGGGCTCCGATGAGCACGGCACGGTCGCGTGGCTCGGCCCCCGCGCCGCGCAGGTGCTCGCGTGGTTTGATGCCCTCGTCGCGCACTGGGAGCGAGACCTCTCCGTGGCCTCGTCCTCGGGGCTCGTGTCGTTTCAGACCATCCTCGGCGCGCCTCGCCCCGTTGCCCTGCGCCCATCCCCCGAGGGAGGAGGCGCCACCCTTCAGGCGGCCCTGACGCCCGCGCCCGACGACGTGCTCGCGGCGCTCCAGCGGGCGCTCGCGCTCGATGACAAGGTGATGATCACGCCCTCCGCGTGCGCGGCGGCCCTCCTCCGCTGGGCGGGCTTCACGTCGCTCGCGCCCGCGGGAGACGGCAAGGTCGACGCGACCGAACGCGAGGCCATGGGAGCATCGTCGGTGCCGCGCGTCATGCGCTTCAAGCGCCTCGCCTGGCCAGCGTTTCCCTGGTCGTCGCACACGCTCGGCGTCGCGGTTGCGCATGACGACCGCGTGCTCGCGAAGGGGGGCGCGTGGGATCGACTCGCCCCCGAGCTCGGCGCCGCGTGCGCGAAGGCACTCGGTCTCTATGATGGCGATCCAGAGGCGTGGAGGCGCGCGCTCCGCAGCGCGTGGGCCGACGACGAAGAGTGCTTCGACACGCACCCATCGGGGCGCCTCGCGCACCAGCGGCTCGCGGTCGGCGTCTCGGGGCGTCAGCTCGCCGGCCACGCGGGCGCCTCCATCCCGAGCGGATCCGGCGTGCGCACGGGCGTCGTGTCGGACCTGCTTGCGACGAGCGAGGCGTTGCCCTTCTCGCGCCCCTCACGGTGGTGGCTCCTCGGCATCTGGGCCTCGTGGTGGCTCATGCTCGAGGGGCTGCGCGCCGCGCATGGCCACCCGACGACGCCCGCACTGCTGCCCTGCGTGGGAGATCCGCGCGGGGCCAGGGAGTACCAATCGGTTCGGGAGGCGTGGTTCCTCGCGCCAGCGAGGCTCGAGAAGCTTGCAGCGGTGCAAGCACTCGCCCAGGGCGCGGGGTGGTGCACCCCGCCGGGCGCCACGAAGAACTTCGACCTCCTCCTCGACGGCCCGATCCTTGACGTCGTCCGCCTGGTTGCGTGGCGCGTGCAGCGTGAGGGCGAGGGGCGTCCTGACCAGCGAACGCTCTCGCGCCTGCAGGACGCACTCCTCGACGCGGGGCTCTACGCGCGTCTGCCTGGCAAAGCGATCACAGACCGCGTCCCGCCCGGCGCGCTACCGTTCTCCTCTCCCGATTCGAAGGCCTTCGACTCAGCGCTGCGCGCGACGCTGCAGCGACTCGCCATGCTCGACGCCGCGTCGGACGGCGCGACCCTGTTCAACTCCCCCTGGGGCCGTGGAGCCGATCGATGAGCGCATTGAGCACCGAGCTTCTGGCACGCGCGCGTTGGGTCGGGCTCTGCACTGCGCGGCGGCTCTCGCGTGACAAGGGCGCGTGGGTGGCCTCGGCGCAAGGCTCCAACGCACCGCCGAGCATCCGCGTCGAGGTGGGCCGAGAGCTCGATGCGCGCGACGTTGACGCCTTCGCCCGTGAGGCGATCCAGGCGATCACGGCCCGCTTCGTCGGCCTCGAGGGGCGCATTTGGGTCGTCGGCGACGCCGCGTGGCAGGTGTGGCGCGCGGCGGGGCTCGCCGAGGCGCGTGAAGGCATCGGCGCGATGCGATCGGAAGGGGCCGTCATTCTCACGCTGGGTGGCCACGCGGGCCAGACGCTCGACGCGGTGGGCGAGGTGCTCGACGCGTCGATGCCCACGACGATCGAGGGGCTTCTGCGCGCCAGCGTCGCGCAGGACGCGCCAGGCCAGCGGATCCACGAAGCAGCGCAGCGACTTCAGTGGGTGTGGAGCGCGCTCCAGGCGGAGCCGCGGTGGCTGCTCGACGTGTGCCTCGACCCGGGCTCGCCCTGGTGGAACGCGTCGCCCGACGTTGCGGCGCAGTACCTCTTCGAGGCTCTCGCGAGAAAGGCAGGCCGCCCCGCGCTCCCCCTCGCCCTGCCGCGCACGAGGCGCGAGGTCGAGGCGGCGGTGGCTGGCGTGACATCGAGCGCGAGCGTGAAG
The DNA here is from genome assembly GCA_903885885.1 of uncultured delta proteobacterium. Classification (GTDB taxonomy): domain Bacteria; phylum Myxococcota_A; class Polyangia; order Polyangiales; genus CAISKJ01. The sequence goes on along the minus strand of CAISKJ010000287.1, from coordinate 4,061 downwards.
GCGACTGGAGCGAGCGCGAAGGCAACGGTCGACACGTGGCTCAAACAACGAGGAGAGGACTACGCCGGGCTCAACGACTCTGGGCTCGAGGTGATCTTCACGAGCGAGCACTGGAGCGCCCCGACCGCGACCCGTGACGCCATGCTCGCCGCGCGCATCGCTGCAGTGCGCAAACACGGAGCAAGCAGCGAACGGCCCGACTTCGCCCGCCTCGCGCCGCTGCCTGAGCTGGGGCCCAAGCGAGCCCCCGCGAACGCTCCGCCGGGTCTTCCGCTCCTCGACGCCGTGTGGATCCTGCGAAGGCTGCAGGAGGCCTTCCCGGGCCAGATCGTCGGCACGCATGCCACCCTCGAGGCGGAGGAAGAGCCGTACATCCGGGTCACCCGCGTGACGCTCCGGCTCGTCGATGAGCCGTCTCCGGAGTGCGCGCTCTACCCCCAGAGCGCCGTCGACTATGGGCGCGTGCGCGACCTCGGCAAGGCGCTCGTCGCCCGCGTGCGCGCGAAGAAACCCTCGTCCTACGAGGGGGTCTACGAGGTGGTGATCTCCGCCACCCCGCAGGGAGCTCCGCCCGTCACGCTCCGCGCGCGGTTCCCTTGGCGCTGGTCGATCGACTCGACGGGCCGCGCCGACGCGGTGAAGGCCGACGAGGCGAGGTTCCGCGACGCGCGCGACGCCCTGACTGCGATCGCGCAGAACGCCTCTCGGCAGGTCGACGTCACCGCCGCGGTGCAGGCCCTCGACGCGCTCCAGCACACCTGGGACGCGCTGCGAGTCGAGCCCGTCGTCGAGCACGCGGGGCTGCGCGAAGGGGGGAGCGCGCCGTGGGCTCCGGCGAAGGACTTCGTCAAAGCCTACGAGGGCGCGTGCGATGCGATGATCGAGCTCTTCTCGCGCGCGGGCAACCTCGCCGCCCGCGTCGCCGAGGGGCCGCTCCACGCGGTGCTGCAGTTCGCGTTGAGGCCTGCGAGCGAGGGCGCGTGGCGGCTCTACGGCTACCACCCGCTGCGCCTCGCGCGCCTGCTCGCGCAGGAAGAGGCTGCCCTCCGCGAGATCGGGGACTCGCTGTCGAGAACGGGTTCGCTGCGCGACGTCCCTCTCGTCGCGACGCCCCCGCTGGACGGCGCGCCGACGGTGCTCTGGAACGCGAGCGACGAGGCGCCGCGACGGGATGATCGCCCACCGTTCCTGGTAGCGGCAGATGCGTCGGAGCGCGACGACCCCTGGAGCGAGCGCTACGTGCCCTTCGCCCATCGGGGCGACACCGAACGCGACCTCGTCGAGCCTCTCCATCCTGTGCTCGACACGCTCTGCGCACTGTTCCCCGGCATGTCCCGCAGGGCCAGCGTGATGCTCAGCGCTGCGACCCACACCGACCGGGGGCTGCGACCGCTGCTGCTCATGGCGGACGCGTCGCGTCGCATCGTTCAGGGCGTCGACCTCTACGCGCCGCGAGGCATGGTGTCGGCGCACCTCCCGAGCGACGAAGAGACGGAGGGCGATCGGCTCGCGATGATCGCGGAGGCCATGACCGCCACCCGCGAGGACGACGCGCATTTCCCGCTCGAGCTCTTCGTCGACCCCGGTGCGCGAGAAGGCGTCGCGCAGCCCGAACACCACGTCGCGCTGATGGTCCGTCCATCCGCCGAGCGATCGCGATGGTCGACGCGCGCGCCGCCGAGCTCGCCGAGCGAGGCCGCCGCGATGGTGTGGGAGCCCGACGCACGGGCCTATAGCCAGCTGATGGTAACCGGCGAAGGGGACGCGGGGATGGGCTCCGCACGGCTCGAGCAGGCGTTCCAGCGCCTGATGGTGTTGCGGTGGCGCCGCGAGGCCGACGCGATGCCGCGGTGCCTCGGTCTCTCGCTGGAGGGTTCGGCGGAGCACCCCGATGGGCGCCCGCTGCTCCTTGCCGTGCGCGAGTGCGCGCGCCGCGCTGTGCGCACCCTCGTCGTCGATCGAACCTGGGGCGCAGAGGCGATCGACGCACTCCCTGCGGGCGACGAACTTCGCGTCACCTACGCCGACTTTCATCGCGAGCAGGGCTGGCGTGTCACGGTGTCGCACACCGATCGTGCGCGCCCGATCGCGAGCGTGACGCCGTGAAGCGCGGGCTCATGGCGCTCTACGAAGCCGACGAGGCCGAGGTGCTCGACCTGGCCCCGCTCGTTTACGATGCCACACACCGCGCCGTTCCTGAGGTGTTTCGGGCGCTGTGCCGTGCCGGGAGCGCGCGCGGCGCTCGCGTCGAGGGCGAGCTGGTGGGGCACCTGGGCGTGGCCCTGTTCATGAGCCGCCTCCGCGGCTACTGCATCAGCGCGTCGGGCACCTCGTGGCCCTTCGGGTGGGATCGCTACGAGCGGCCCATGCCTGAGGGCACGCTCATGCTGTCGATGGACAGCCTCCAGCGTTGGACGTGGACCCGTCGCTCCGGCACGCGCGGCGACTTCCTCGCGCTCATCCCCGACGCGACCGATGTCCGCGTGCTCGCGATCGAATCGAAGGGCAGCGAGCACGGACACCTGGTCGACGGAACATGGCAGGCCGCCCAGGCCGCGGCCAAGCTCAACGAGCGCTTCGGCGCCGCAGAGCGCTGGCAGGAGCGCCGTGAGCTGCTCCGCTGCGTCGCGGAGGAGTCATTTCGCGCAAACGCCGCGCATCGCGCGGTGTACGACGCGATCGCGCGATCGGCGTCGATCGACGCCGCGCGATTCGAGTCGGCGTGCGTGTCGACCGCCGTTCATGGCACCGGACTCACGACGTGTGTGGTGAGCCACGGAGCGAGGACAGTGCTCTGGGTTCGGGCGGCCGGTCTGGTCGGCCTCCGTCGACTTGCGGGCCTCGCGTGAACAGCCCTCTCGACCAACGAAGGCGACCTTGCGGCGCGCGACGCGAGATCCGAGAGCCAGGGTGTGTTTCCCATCCTGCTCACCCAGCCATCTTGATCTCGTGAATCGTCTTGGAATGCAGCAGTTCCATCGCGGCATCCCATCGATGGCTCTGCGCGACGGCGCGCAACCGCAGGACTTGACCTCCCGAGCGTTGCTTCCACCGAGAGCCTGCCCGTTTGAAGCGCACGCCCACGAGGCACTTGCACGTCGCCTCGACGTTGCCGCTCCCGACCGGCTGTCCGGCGCGTCGCGCCGCCGCGTAGTCCACCCGCCCTGCCTCGATCTGGTTCGTCAGGTACGTGATCGCATCTCGCACGGGCTGCTCCTCGCCCACCCGATGCGAGTGCAATGTCGCGTCCCAGCCGCGCAGTTCCTCGAGCAGGCGACGCGCGGCGCCGTCCTGGTTGAGCAGTCGCAGCTTCCATCGCACAAGCTCCGACGACGCGCGCCCCTCCTCGTGCCGCACACGCAGCGCCTTGCCCACGTAGCCCAACAGGTGCCACAGATCGACCAGCCGACGCACCGACCCCTCCAGTTCGGCCTGCGCCACCGCGCCGTCGAGCAGGTTCCACATCTCGCGGGCGCCGTCGCAGATCACCCCCACGAGCAGCTCGGGGCGTCGCTTCCGCAGCGCCGCGACATCCGAGAGCATCGCCGCCGTCACCGCCTTGGGGTCGTCGTCGGGCATGCACCCGTAGCGAAGCGTCTCCAACGCGCGCCCGTTCGCGTCGTGGAGCGTCAGCGACGCGCAGTAGATCATCTTCCAGATCCGCGAGATGGGGCGTCGCGGAGCCTTCTTCTTGGGCCGTCCTCGCGTGCGCGGCCGCGGCACCTCGAAGGGGCCTGCGACGCGGTCGAGCGAGAGGGTGATCCCGGTCGCGGCGGCGGGGGCCTCGTAGCGCTCGATGAGCGTGTCTTCGATCGCGTCCTGGTGGGCCTCGTAGGCCGCTCCGACGGCCTGGGTGACGCGGTGGAAGCTCGCCGCCGAGTACGGCAGCACCCCGAGCGTGTGGGCCGTCTGCACGGCCTCTCGCACGGGCGCCTGCTGAACGAGGAAGGCCATCGCCATGGCCGTTGCGGGCAACCAGCTCCTGGCGACGGCGCCGACGCGAAGCGCGATGGGATCGACAGCGGGCGCCTCGCGATCGAGGAGCGATCGGTAGAGCCATC
>CAISKJ010000286.1 GCA_903885885.1 uncultured delta proteobacterium | reverse complement strand
GACGGGCGCGCGCACGACCGCAGGCGCGACGACCGCAGGCGCCCGCGGCGCTTCGGCCCCCGTCACGGGTTGCGCGGGGCGCGAGCGCGTGACGCCGGCCGCGAAGCCGAGCGCGAGCGTGAGGAGCATGCCGCCGAGCGCGGGCAGCGACGCGCGTCGGGGCGCCGGTGCGATCGCGGGCGCGACCGGGGCAGGGGCTTCGACGGGCGTCGCGGGCTCGCTCGCACGGAGCACGCCGACGCCGACGCTGCGACCGTCGACGCACGCGAGGGTGGCCTGCAGCAGGTCGTTCATGGTGGCGTAGCGCCGCGCGCGGTCGCGGGTGAGCGCGCGCTCGACCACCGCGGCGACGGCCGCGGGCACCTCGGGGCGCTTGAGCCGCAGCGGGGTCACATCGCCCGTCGCGATCGCGTCGAGCAGCGCGGCCACGCTCGCGCCCGTGAAGGGTGCCGCGCCGGTGAGGAGCTCGTAGAGCACCGCGCCGACGGCCCACACGTCGGTCTGCCCGTCGAGGTCGCGCTCGCCCGTCGCCTGCTCGGGCGACATGTACATCGGCGTGCCCACCACGCGGTCGACGAGCGTGAGGCGCTCGCGGTCGCCCGCGAGGCGCGCGATGCCAAAATCGATGAGCTTGGGCACCATGAGGCCCGGCGCGGGGCGCGAGAGAAAGATGTTCTCGGGCTTCACGTCGCGGTGCACGATGCCCCGGCGGTGGGCCTCGGCGAGGGCGCTCATCACCGGGAGCATGATGTCGCAGGCGTCGCGCCACGGGAGGCGACCCTCGCGCTGCATGCGCGCGTAGAGGCTCTCGCCCTCGAGAAGCTCTTGCACGAAGTAGAGCGAGCCGTCGGCGTCGCGCTCGAGGTCGAGCACGTCGACGCTGTTCGGGTGGCTGAGCATCGCGGCCGCGCGCGCCTCGTTGTGCAGCCGCTTCATCGCGGTAGAGGGCCGCGCGAGCGACTCGCCGTGGAGCACCTTGATGGCCACGCGACGCGTCGTGCGAAGGTTCTCGGCCTCGAGCACGGCGCCATAGCCGCCCGACCCGATCACGCGCACGACGCGGTATTTCTCGAGCAGCACCTCGTCGGTTTCGAATGCGCTCGCAGGGGTACGGTGAGACATCACGCTCGGCGGGCCTCGTGCTCCCGGCGTAACGTGACGCACATTGCGCTGTACAGTGAACGTACGCTCTATTCTATCGATTTAACCGCCCTGGGCAGGCGGCTCCGCGCGGTGTGTGAAGCAGGTTGCGCGCAGCGGATTCAGGGGTGTTCAACGTCGGCGCCGAGATGGCCTACGATCGGCGCGATGGCATACAGCGCACGGGTCGAGGAGGCGTTCGCGTTCGCGTCGGGGTTGCATCGCGCGCAGGTTCGCAAGGGCAACGGGGCGCCGTACGTGACCCACCTCATGGCCGTGGCCGCGTGCGTGGGCGAGCACCGCGGCACCGAGGAGCAGCTCATCGCCGCGCTCCTCCACGACGCCATCGAGGATCAGGGGGTGAGCGCCGACGCGCTCGCGGCGCGCTTCGGCGACGAGGTGGCCCGCATCGTGGTCGCGTGCACCGACGCGTTCACGACGCCGAAGCCGCCGTGGCGCGCCCGCAAGGAGCGCTACATCGCGCACCTGCGCGACGCCGACGCGGGGGTGAAGCTCGTGGCCGTGAGCGACAAGCTCCACAACGCGCGCAGCATCCGGCGCGACCACCGCGTGGTGGGCGGCGCGGTGTGGTCGCGCTTCTCGGCGCCGGTGGCCGAGACGCTGTGGTTCTACCGCGCGGTGGCCGACGCGCTCGCGCACGGGTGGAGCCACCCCCTCGTCGACGAGCTCTACGAAGAGGTGGGCGCCCTCGAGGGGCTGGCGGGGCGCGACGAGGCCGCGCGCTGACGCCTAGGTCTGCGAGGCGAGGGCCCGGAGCGCGTCGGTGAAGCTCACCGCGTAGGGCTCCTCGAGGCGATCTTCCAGCGCCCGGAGCCGCGGCGGCAGCGACGCCAGCGCCGCCGAGGCCCGCGCGCGCGCCGCCAGCGTCGCCTCGTGCGCGCTCGGCAGGTCGCGCACCAATTTGCCCATGCGCATAAGCGGAACCAGGAGCGCCTCGGCCCCCGCCGGGGGCGCCTCGTCGGCGCGCCCGACGACGTCTTCGACGAGGGTGCCGTGGGCGTCGCGGCGTCGCCACACCTGCTTGGCGCCGCCGAAGCTGGGCTTGCCCGACGAGCGCTTGCCCACGGGCACGCGCACGCCGCGGCGGTCTTCGATCTCGACGAGCTTGTAGATGGCCCCGAGGGAGGGCGCGTCGGGGGTGAGCGCGATGGCGGTGCCCACGCCGAAGCCGTCGTAGGGGGCCCCCGCGCGGAGCAGCGCCCCGATGCGGTGCTCGTCGAGGTCGTCGCTCGCGATGAGCTGCACGTCGCGCCGGTCGGCGGCGTCGAGGATGCGTCGCACGTCGTGGCCGAGCGCGTCGAGGTCGCCGGAGTCGAGGCGCACCGCGCGGACGTTGGGCCCCGCCGCGGCGGCGCGCAGGGCGCCCTCGCGCGTGTCGAAGGTGTCGATGAGCAGGGTGGTGCCGCTCGTGAAGGCCTCGGCGAAGCGCTCGAACGCGGCGGCCTCGCCGTCGTCGACGTGCGAGAGAACGTAGCTGTGCGCGCAGGTGCCGGCGATGGGGACGCCGAAGCGCATCCCGGCCTCTTCGCACGAGGTGGCGGCGCAGCCGGCGATGTAGGCCGCGCGGCCGGCGTAGGGGGCCGCGGCGGGGTCGTGGCGGCGGGCGCCGAATTCGAACACGGGGCGCCCCTGGGCGGCGAGCACGACGCGCGCGGCCTTGGAAGCCACCCGGGTCTCGGCGTTGATCACCCCGAGGAGGAAGGTCTCGAGGAGCTGACCCTCGGCCAGCGTGCCGTCGATGCGAAGGAGGGGCTCGCTCTCGAAGGCCACCTCGCCCTCGGGGATCACGTCGACGTCGCCGCGGAAGCGAAACTCGCGCAGGTAGTGCGCCATCGCGTCGGACATCACATCGGCCAGACCCGGCGCCGTGCGAAGGTAGGCGATCTCCTCGTCGGAGAAGCGCAGGTCGCGCAGGTAGCGCACCGCCCGGTCGATGCCCGCAACCAGGAGAAACCGCCGGTGCGGTGGCAGCCGCCGCACGGAGAGCTCGAACACCCCGCGCCGCTCGGCGATGCCCTCCCGGAGGTAGGCGCCGAGCATCGCAAGCTCGTAGCGGTCGGTCAGCAGTGCGTGCATCGCGTCCCTCTCCGGTCGCGCCCCCCACGCGGTCGCCGCGGGGTCGCCAGGCTCCGCGGCGTGGCGAGGGCACGCGGGCGAGGGGAGCGAGGCTGACCAGGGGGGGCGTTCATCGTGACCCCCTCATGGCGCCACGGACCGAGCGCTTCGCGCAAGCGTGAAAAAGTGATGCGTGAGGGGATGTGTGTGCTTTACCGCGATGCGATCACGTCGTGCCTTGACAGAAACCGCGCGAGTGTGCTCATGGCGCGCCCCCGCCCGAGCTGGAGCACGTGCCCGCCGGGGAACACGTCGCGCTCTGCGCCGAAGTGGTCGCCGAGGCGCTCGGCGTGCGATGCGCGGGTGATCTGGTCGCCGCTGGCGGCGAGCACGAGGGCGCGCTCGCCCGCGACGCGGGGCGGTCGCGCGAGGGGCGACACGACGCGGAAGGCGTCTTCGATGCGCGGGCGGAGCCACGCGGGCGGCGCGTCGTCGCGGCCCTCGCGGTGCTCGACGTACGCGTCGGCGAGGGAGGCGAGGGGCACCATCATCACCGCGTGATCGACGGCCGCCACGGTGGCGAGGAGCGCGGCGGTGTAGGCCCCGAGGCTCATGCCGAAGACGGTGACGGTGGGCGCGCCGCGCGCGCGCAGCCACGCGACGAGGGCGCGGAGGTCGTACACGGCCTGCGCGAGGCCCTCGACGGTGCGCCACGGGTCGCGGCTGGGGAACATACCCTGGCGCCCCGCGGGGCAGCGCGCGCCGTGGAAGGGGAGCACCGCGAGGGCGACGTCGAGCCCGAGCCCGTGGAGCCACGACGCGGCGAAGGCGGTCTCCTCGAGGGCGACGCGGCCGCCGAGGTATCCGTGCACGCACACGATGGCGGGCGCGGGCGCGGTGTGGAGCCACGCGCGGGCGTGGGCCGTGCGGTTCTCTTCGAACGCGAGGTAGGCGTCGCGGGGGGCGGCGTGCACGGGCACAAAACCGCTGGGCCAGGCGAGGTCGACGACGGCGCCGGCGCCGCGGGGGAGGGCGCGCACCGCGTCGAGGCGGGGCGCGGGCGTGGCGGGTTCGGCGAAGAAGGTCGACGGGTCGGCGAGGTAGCGCGGGTCGGCGTAGGCCTCGGTCACGTGGGCGAGCTGCGCGAGGCGGCCGTCGTGGTCGTCGCGCGAGATGTCCTCGCGGTCGGGGCTGCGCTTCGCGAGGCCCAGCGCGGCGTGGACGAGCGCGCGGTCGACGGCGGCGCCCGCGTGGCCCATCGCGTCGTCGCCGAGCCGCGCGAGGCGCGGGAAGAGCGAGCGGAGCATCGGCTATCCGTGGAGCTTGTGGAGGTCTTCGACGAGCTTGAGCTTCTTGGGGAGGAGCATCCACTCGAAGCGCGCGTGCGACTCGCCGCGCTTGAGCGTGAGGCAGCACACCGCCGACTTGTCGAAGCCCGGCCAGCGGCGCTCGTTGAGCAGGCTCATCGCGAGCGTCGAGAGCGTGGGCTCGTGGCCCACCACCGCGAGGGGGCCGTCGCCGTGGTACCCGCGAAGCAGTGACAGGAGCGCCTCGACGTCGCCGGTCGCGATCTCGCGCACGACGGTGACCGGCTCTTCGAGCTTCGCCGCACCCACGAGGATCTCTGCCGTCTGCACCGCGCGCACGAGCGGCGAGGTGAGCACCGCGGCGGGCGCCGTGTGCTCGACGAGCGCCTCGGCCACCTCGCGCGTGAGCCGTCGCCCCTTCGCCGTGAGCCAGCGCTCGCCGTCGCCCATGCCGGGCGCGTGGTCTACCGCCTCGCCGTGCCGCATCAGCAGGATCTTCATGGCGCGCAATGTATCGCAGCGGGGGCCGAGGTTGTACGCTCGCCCGCGATGCGTCCCCCCGGATCCGGCGAGCTGTTGTTCATCCTGGTGCTGTGCGTGGTGGTGTTCAGCGCCTCGAAGGTGAACCCGATGGGCGACGCGCTGGGGGCCTTCTGGCGCAACCTCAAGCGCGGCATGAAGAGCGACGATCGCATCACCGTGCGCCCCGCCGACCGCGACGACGAGCCCAAGGCCTAGCGGTCACCGCGCGCTGAAGCGCAGCGACTCGTCGGCCAGCGAGGCGAGCAGCGCGCGCCCCGTCGGCGAGGCGGCCAGG
>CAISKJ010000285.1 GCA_903885885.1 uncultured delta proteobacterium | reverse complement strand
CGCGCCGCACGTCACCGCGCAGCGACCCGCCTCGCAGCGCTCGCCCGCGGTGCACGCGCGGCCGCACGCGCCGCAGTGGGCCTCGTCGACCAGCGGGTCACGGCACCGCCCGTCGCAGAGCGCGAGCCCCGGCGAGCACTCCTGGCGGCACCGCCCCTCAGCGCAGTTCTCGCCGGCGCCGCACGCGCGGTTGCACGCGCCGCAGTGGGCCCGGTCGGTGCGCGTGTCGCGACAGGACCCGGCGCAGTCGGTGAGCCCCTCGGTGCACGAGGTCACGCAACGCCCCGACGAGCACACGCGGCCCGCCTCGCACGCGCGCCCGCACCCGCCGCAGTGGGCGCGGTCGGTCTGCGTGTCGCGGCACGACCCGCTGCAGAGCGAGAGCCCCGCGCCGCACGAGGCGACGCAGCGCGCGCCCGCACACACCTGCCCCGCCACACACGCGCTCCCGCACGCCCCGCAGTTGGCGCGGTCGGTGCGGGTGTCTCTGCACACGCCGCCGCAGTTGGCGAGGCCCGCGCCGCACGAGACCGCGCAGCGTCCGCCGGAGCACACCTCGCCCGCGGAGCACACGTTGCCGCAGGCGCCGCAGTTGGCGCGGTCGGTCTGCGGGTCGCGGCACGCGGCGCCGCAGCGCGTGAGGCCCTCGGCGCAGGTCACCGCGCATGCGCCCTGCTCGCAGCGCTCGCCCGCGGCGCAGCGAATCCCGCACCCGCCGCAGTGGAGCTCGCTGTGCGACAGGTCGGCGCACGCGCCCTCGCAGCGCACCTGCCCCGCGGGGCAGTACGCGGTGTTGAACCAGTGCCCGCCGAGCGCGCCGACCACGAGCAGCGCCGCGCCCACCGCGAGGGGAAAGCTCAGGTCGCGGCGCACGCCGTCGAGCGCGATGAGGGCCTCGCGCGCGGCAGGCACGCGGGCCGGGTCACCGTGGCCGAGCGCGCGGCGAAAGAACCCGTTCCAACCGCGGTTGCGGCGCCAGGGGGCCACCTCGCGCCAGCGCACCGGCGGGGCGTCGCGCTCGCGCATGGCCTTCTCCGTCGCGAACGCGAGGCCGAAGGGGCTGAGCCGATCGGCGTTCGGCACGGACCAGGGCATGCGCCCCGTGAGCGCCTCGTAGAGCACCGCGGAGACGGCGAACACGTCGGACGCGGGCGTCGCGCCGCTCTGCAGGTGGCCGAGGGGCATGTAGCCCGTGGTGCCGCCCAGCACCTGCGCGCCGCCGCGGTCGGTGGTCTCGCTCGGCGGCGCGGCGAGGCGCAGACGCAGACGCGAGACGCCGAAATCGATGAGCACCGCGGCCCCGAAGTCGGGTTTGTCGTGCGCGTCGAGGGGCACCATCACGTTGCCCGGCTTGATGTCTCCGTGCACCACCTCGGCGGGGTCGTCGGGGCTCACGTCGGCGTGCAGGGCCACGAGCGTCCCGAGGAGCCGGCGGCCGAGCGCGAGCGCCTCGGCGGGGCTCAGCCTGCGCGCGTCGAGGATGGCGTCGAGGGGTTTGCCCGGCTGAAACGACATGAGCAGCGCGAGCGATCGCCCGGGGAGCTCCAGCAGGGCGAGAAACTGCGCCACGCCGTCGAGGCGCTGCGCGCGGAGCACGTGAGCCTCGCGCAGGAGCGCGTCGCGGTTGTGCACCGAGTCGTCGACGGCGAGCTTGAGGGCGGCCGCGAGGGGCGCCTCGCCGGCGCGCACGATGTCGACGCGGTGGACGCTGCCCATCGCGCCCTCGCCGAGCATCGCGACGT
>CAISKJ010000284.1 GCA_903885885.1 uncultured delta proteobacterium | reverse complement strand
TGAGCCGCTGCGCGACCCCGGCGTGACGGTCTCCGCGGCGCGCTACGCCTTCGGCGAGACCTTCTACGGCGCGGGAGCGCCCGACGCGCTCGGCCTCGGCGTTACGCGCGTGAACCTCCGCGCCTGGGGCGGCGCCCTCGACGGCGTGCGCGCGCTGACCCTCACCGCGGTGCGCGCGCTCGCGGTGTGCGACGCGCTCGTGTCGCATTTCGTGCTCCCGTGCGGCGCCGTCGCGGGGGCGTTGCGCGCGGGGCGACCGCACGTGTGCGTCGTGCACGGCACCGACGGGTGGCTGCTCGCGCGGCTGCCGCGCGCCGCGCAGCGACGGGTGCTCGCCGGCGCGCGCTGTGTCTGGTACTCGCATCAGGCGCTGCGCGACGCGGTGGCCCACCCCGCACACGTACCCAGCGCGGTGCGCTCCATGGGATGGGACCCGCCGGAGTCGTCATCGTGTGTGGTGCGCGCGTCGACGCTGCGGGTCGCGATGGTCTCGCGCCTCGTCCCGGTGAAGCGCGTCGAGCGCGCGATCGATGCGGTGGCGTTGCTCCGGGCGCGCGGTGTCGACGTCGAACTCGTCGTCGCGGGCGACGGCCCGTTGCGCGCGTCCCTCGAGGCGCGCGCGCGGCGCGTCGCGCCGGGAGCGGTGACGTGGCTCGGCGCCGTCGACACCGTCGCGCGGGACGCGCTGCTCGCGGGCGCCAACGTGTTTCTGCACACCGCGGGCGCCATCGCGGGAGGACGCACCGAGGGCGCTCCCGTGGCCCTCCTCGAGGCGATGGGCGCGGGCCTCGCGGTCGTCGCGTGCGACGCGGGCGGCGTGCACGCGATGGTCGGCGACGCGGGCGTGGTGCTGCGCGGCGACGCGAGCGACGGCGCCCTGGCCGACGCCCTCGCGCGCTTCGACGACGTCGCGCTGCGCGAACGCTTCGGCGAGCGTGCGAGCGCGCGCGCGTGGCCCCTCCGGTGGGAGGCGACGGCCGCCTGGCTCGAGGGCCTCGCGGGGCTCGAAAGTTGAGCGCGCGGCACCCCCGGCGATAGCGTGCGCGCACGATGGCGTACCGTATCGAGTCGATCGCAGTGAGGCCGCTGAGCGTTCCGTTGATCGACCCCTTCACGATCGCGTCGGGGCGCATCGAGGCGACGCGGGCCGCGCTCGTCGAGGCCACCGTGCGCGACGAGCGCACCGGAGCGGTCGCAACGGGTCTCGGCGAGGCCGCCGCGCTCCCGCCGGTGACCCACGAAGACCAGCCCGACCTCCTCGACGCGGCGCGCGCCTTCGCGCTCCACGCGCGGGGGCGCGCCCTCGACGACGCTGCGCCGCACGACGCCATCGTGCGACTCGTCGAGCACCCCGACGCGGCACTCGCCGCGCGGCCCGTCGCGCGCTCGGCCCTCGAGACGGCGCTCCTCGACGCGGTCGCGCGGCTGCACGGCGTCGCGCTGTTTCGCTTGCTCATGGCGCCGCGCGCGCTGGGCGCGGTCGACGCGCGCATGGCGAGCGACATCACCATTCCGATTCACGACGCGGGGTACATGGGCGAGCTCGCGGCCGGGTGGTCGGCGCGCGGGTTCTCGTGCTTCAAGGTCAAGGTCGGCCTCGACGTGGAGCGCGACCTCGCCGGGCTCGCGGCCATTCACGCGCGAGCTCCTGAGGCGACGCTTCGCATCGACGCCAACGGGGGCTACGACGCGCGCGCGGCGATCGATTTCTTTCAGCGCGCGACGCGCGCGGGCGCTCGCATCGAGTGCTTCGAGCAGCCCTGCGCGCGCGACGACCTCGCGGGCATGGCGCGCGTGACGCGCGAGCTCCCGGTGCCGGTGGTGGCCGATGAGTCGCTGCGCGACGGGAGCGACCTGCGCCGCATCGTCGACGCGCGCGCTGCGACGGCCGTCAACCTGAAGCTCGTGAAGCTTGGCGGTCCGCGGAGGGCGCTGGAGATCGCTCGCGAGGCCAAGGCGCTCGGCCTCGACGTGATGATCGGCGCGATGGTGGAGACGCGCCTCGGCATCACGTCGGCCGCGCACGTGTGCGTCGCCCTCGGCGGCGCGCGCTTCGTCGACCTCGACACGGCGTGGCTTCTGGCGCGCGAAGATTTTGTCGGTGGCTATCGGGCGGAGGGGCCGAACTACGAGCTCCCCGACGAGCCGGGGCAGAGCATCACGTACGTGGGGCCGTGAGCTACGGGCGCACGATGGAGGTGCCCGCCGGGGGCGACCAGTTGAAGGTCGACTCGGGCACGTTGAGGTTCACCTGCGGGCGGGTAAACGTGAACTGGTTGCGGTTGCCCTGCGCGTCGATCACCACGGTGCGCGCCACCTGGTAGGTCGCGCGGTCGACGTAGAAGACGATGCGCTCGTAGGTGGGCTGCGGCGCGGTGGGGCGCAGCTCGAGCACGAAGCCGTTGGGGTACTGAAACTGCGTGGCGTCGAGGAGGCGAAAGGTGAACGAGTCGGTGAGGCGCCCGATGCCCGTGAGAAACGCCAGCGCCGTGGGCATCTGCGACTGCGTGAGCGTCTGCTGAATGGCCTGCCGCTCGTCGGCCTGGTAGGCCCACAGCGTGGTGCCGTTCGACACGATCACGTCGTTGTTGGGGGCCGCGTAGTTCCACCGCATGCGGCCCGGCTTGCGAAAGATCACGCGCCCCGCGCGCTGCTCCTGGCCGTAGAGCCGGTTGATCGATACCTGCGTGAAGTCGGCCTGGAAGTCGGTCGTACGGTCGTAGAATTCTTGAATGCACTGCGCC
>CAISKJ010000283.1 GCA_903885885.1 uncultured delta proteobacterium | reverse complement strand
CGGGCCTGCTTCGGCCCGACTCGGACGGGCCTGCTTCGGCCCGACTCGGACGGCGAGCCGCACGGCGCCCTGCGGGCCACGGGCTTCGACGTCGTCGAGGCCGCGAGCCTCTCGGCGGCGCGCGTCGCGCTCGACGCCCACGGCGCCGACCTGCGCCTCGTCGTCACCGACATGATGCTCTTCGGCGAGAGCGGCGCCGACGTGATCGCCCACGCCCGCGCCGCCGCGCCCAACGCGGCGTGCCTCGCCATCACGGGCTACTTCGAAGGCGTGAGCGCGCGCCTCGACGACAGCGTCGACGTGCTGCGCAAGCCCTTCCCGGCGCGGGCCCTCGCCGAGCGCGCGATCCACGCCCTCATCCATCGCCCCAAGCCGTCGCGCGCGCCCGCGAAGGCGGCCGTCGACGCGCGCCCGCTCATCCTCGTGGTCGACGACTCCGAGTCGAGCCGCGCCCTCACGTGCCGCTACCTGTCGACCGTGCCCGTGCGCCTCGAGGCGCTCACCGACGGCGCCGCGGCCCTGTCGCTGCTCGCGCGCGAGCGGGCCTCGCTCGTGCTGCTCGACATGGGGATGCCCGGCATCGACGGCTACGAGACCGTGCGCCGCATCCGCGCCGAGCGCGGCGCCGACGCACCGACCGTGGTGGCCCTCACGGCCTTCACCGGCGCCGACGAGGCGCGCCGCTGCTACGAGGCCGGCTGCGACGCCTACCTCGCCAAGCCCGTGCGCCGCGACCAGCTCCTCGAGGTGGTGCGAGGCCACCTCGCCGCGCTCGCGTCGCCGCACGAGGCCGACGAGGCGCTCGACGCCGGCCCCGACCTCACGTCCGTCGACGCCGACGTCGCGTGCCTCGTGCCCGCGTTCCTCGCCGAGTGCGCGGCCGAGGCCAACGCGCTCCGCGACCGCGTCGCGGAAGGCGCGTGGTCCGAGCTCGTGGTGGCCGGGCGCAACCTCAAGGGCGTGGGCGCGAGCTACGGCTTCCCGAAGATCTCCCGCATCGGCGAGCGCCTCGGCGCGTGCGCGCGGCGCGGCGACGGCCCCGGCGCGGTGCAGAGCCTCGACGCGCTCGAAGCCTTCCTCGCGCGCGTGGGCCCCGAGCCCGCCATGCCGATCCGGTCGTAGGCGCTACGCCCTCAGTCGCGCCACGCGACGCCGACGGTGCCTGCGAGGTACAGGTCGCTCGACCCGCTGACCGTGTAGCGGTCGCCGGGCTCGGCGTTGGCCGACACGTTGTACTGCTTCGCGTCGAAGCCCACGCGCGCCTCGAGGCCGCGCCACAGGCGCAGCGCGAGGGCCGCCGCGCCGTCGAGGGCGTAGGCCGTCGCGTGCGGCAGAAACGCGTCGCCGAGCTCGCCTGTCGCGCCCACGTACGTGAAGCCCGCGTCGAGGCGCAGCGCGAGGCGCCACACGATGGGGAAGCGCACCGACGCGCCCACGCGCAGCCCGTCGTACACGAGGTCGGGCACGCCGCCGAGGGCCTGCGTCGCCGAGGCGCGCACGAAGAACACCTGCCGCGTCCACGCCAGCGAGAGGCCCACGTCGGGGAGCGACGGTCGCAGCGGGAGCCGGTACCGCAGTCCCAGTGAGGCGTCGTAGAGGGTGGTCTCGAAGCGGCGCCCGCGCGCGTCCGTCGAGTCGAGCGCGAAGGCCGTCGCGAAGGAGCCCGTGAGCCCCAGGTGCGAGAGCGCCCCCTGCGTCACGAGGCGCAGCGGGTAGAACTCTCCCGTCACCCGCGCGGCCGAGGCCGCGTCGAGGTTGTAGGGGCGAAAGGCGCGCATCGCGTCGTCGTCCCACGAGAGGGTGCGCGCCACGAGGCGGTACTGCACCTCCACGTCGACGAGGGGGTGGTGCGCGGCGTCGGCGGGGGCCGCGGGCGGCGCCGCGACGGGCTCCGCGGGCGCCGTGCTGCTGAACGGATCCGCGGGCGCCGCGGAGCTCGGCGCGACGAGGAGCTCGGTGTCGTCGACGGGCGGCAGAGGCGGCGGCGCGCGGGG
>CAISKJ010000282.1 GCA_903885885.1 uncultured delta proteobacterium | reverse complement strand
CGCCGGGCGGGTCGAAGCCGTTGTCGGCCGCGAGCGCCTCGAAGCGCCCGTCGGGGCGGTTCAGGAAGAGCGTGTTGGCGTGCACCTGCTGCGAGGTGGGGATGCCCCCGTAGGCCAC
Organism: uncultured delta proteobacterium; assembly: GCA_903885885.1. Classification (GTDB taxonomy): domain Bacteria; phylum Myxococcota_A; class Polyangia; order Polyangiales; genus CAISKJ01. The sequence continues at coordinate 2,323 of CAISKJ010000282.1, read as the reverse complement.
GGCGAGGTCGACGCGCCGGTCGCGGTCGACGTCGACGGCCGCCATGCCCCAGGCCACGCTGGGGTTGCCGCCGCCGTTGGGCATGGTGATGCCAGCGGCGGCGCCGCGCTCGACGCGCGTGCCGTCGGGCTGCGACAGAAAGAGCTGCTGGGCGTTGATCTGCGCGGCCGCGTAGTCGAGGCGCCCGTCGGCGTTGAAGTCGGCCGCGGCCACGCTCATGGGCGTGCTGCCCGGCGCCGTGAAGAACAGCAGGCTCTCGTTGCTCAGCGCGAAGCGCAGCGGCCCGCCGGGAACCTGGCGGCGCACGACGCTCAGCCAGTCTCCGTTGCGACGCAGGAGCTGCTGACGCGGGAGGGCGCAGCGCGCGTCGTCGGCGATGGCCTCGTCTTCGTTGGCAAAGTTGAGGTCGACGCCGAAGAGCAGGTCGAGGCGCCCGTCGTCGTCGAGGTCGGTGGGGAGCACCGCCCACGTCACGCCCGGGTCGTCGAGCGCGGGCGCGAGGCGGTCGAAGCCGCCGTCGGGGCGCGCGACGAGCACGTGGTCGTAGAATGTCCCTGTCGTGTCGGTGCCCGCCGTGCCTACCACGATGTCGAGGCGGCCGTCGGTGTCGAGGTCGACGAGCTGAATCACCGTCGCCGCGCCCGCGAGGCCCTCCGCCGCGCGCGCGGCGCGCTCGCGAAAAACGCCGTGGCCGTTGTTGTCGAACACCCGCACGTCGGTGATCTCGACGTCGGGCGTCGCGGCGAGGCGCCCGCCCACCACGAGGTCGAGGTCGCCGTCGCCGTCGAGGTCGCCGAAGCTCGTCGCCCACGCCCGCACGCCGCTCAGGCCCGCGGCCGCCGTGGCGTCGCGAAAGCGCAGGTCGCCGCGGTTGCGCAGGAGGGTGAGCGGCCCCTGCCGTCGCATGCGCGTGCCGACGTCGCCGAGCAGCGAGTCGACGAGCCCGTCGCCGTCGACGTCACCGAGCGCGATGCCTGCCCCCGCAGCGGGTAGCGCAGCGCTGCAGAACGAGCGCCCGCAGCGCTCCACCGCAGCGCTGAGGGGCCCGCGCGCGTCGTCGGGGTCGAGCGTCGCGGGCGCGGGCGCATCCGCGGCGACATCGGGCGCCTCGGCCGCGACATCGGACGCATTCGCCGTGGCTGCGTCGGGCGCATCCATCGCGGCGTCGGGGGCGTTCATCGCGTTCGTGCTCGGGCGCTGCGCGTCGCCGCAGGCCGCGAGAGCCGCCGTCAGCGCGAAGACGGCGCCGCGACGACGCGCCCCCTCCGCTCGATCGCACACGCCTCTCACAAAATCGATGTAGAACGCATCGCCGACACTGCGTCAAGCGCGCCACACACGAGGCCACCCATCCGCGCGGCGCTCGACCCGCTACCGCTGCACGATCACGACGCGGTTCTCTTCGTCGTAGGCGATCACGCCGCTCTCGCCGCCGCAGGCCCAGCACGTGGCCCAGGCCACCTCGCGGCGCGCCGCGCCGAAGGCGAGCGTCACCGCCAGCGGATCGTCGCGCAACAGGAACGACGCCGCGTGTCGGTAGCCGCCGTTGGGGAGCACGTACCACGCGGCGATCCAGCTCCCGACGCGCGACTTCGCTGTGACCACCAGCACCTCTTCGCCGAACACCGGCGACCAGCGCACGGCGTTGACGGTGAACGTGTACTCGGGGTGATTGGCCACCGTCGTGGCGCCGTGGTTCATCACCTCGGTGATGGCGCCGGGGAGAAACATCGCGAGCCCGTCGCGGAGGTTCAACCGCTCGAGCTCGGGCGTCGCGCGCACCAGCTCGGCGAGCTGCGCGGCCGTCATGGGCTCCTCGCGAAAGGGCCTGCGCGACACCTCGCGGGGGTACGCGATCGCGGGGGCCTCACCGCCGCCGCAACAGCGAAACGCGAGCTCGAGGCCGCCCGCCGCCGGGTCCGCCGTGCGCCGCGCCGCGCACCGGTGCAGCGCCGCCGCCGCGTCACGGCCCGCGCCGCGGATCACCGCGCGGCCCTCGAGGTCGTCGCGCGTCCACTCGGCCATGCGCGTGCCCATCGCGAGAACGCCCTGCGCCGTCGCGCACGCCCCGAGCTCGCCGCGGCCGCACGTCGCGCCGTCCCACGCGGGGCCGCCCGGAAACACCGTCGCCTCGGGGCCCTTGCACGCGCGCTCCCACTCGATCTCCGAGCAGAGCCGACGGCCCCGCTCGGCGCACGCGCGCTGCGCCTCGTCGCGCGTGGCGCCCGCGCGGGTGGGCTGCGCGGGGTCGTTGGGGTACGGCAGCGCGTCGATGTCGAAGGCCGGCACGCTCACCTCGACGTCGTCGGCCTCGACGCTCGGG
>CAISKJ010000281.1 GCA_903885885.1 uncultured delta proteobacterium | reverse complement strand
GCCGTCGTAGCCGTCGCGGCACGACTTGACGAAGCAGTCGCCGCCGAGCGCGGCGAGCGCGCGGGCGAGCTCCGCTTCGGTGGTCGCGAGGGCCCACTGCCCCTGCGGCGCGCCCTGGGCGCGGAGCCACGCGCGCTGCACGCCGCGGTCTTGCACCACGGCGAGCGTGTCGGGGCCGGGGCGCACGGGGCAGTGCCGCTGCGCCGCGCGGAGCGAAGCGATCGAGATGCGCTCGATCTCGAGCGTGACCACGGCGCACTGCGCGGCGAGGTCGGCCGCGGCGTCGGCGTCGTCGAAGGAGGCGGTGACGCAGCGGTCGGACACCGGGCGCGCGGGGCACTCGGGGTCGGGGTCGAGCACGTGCACGCGGTAGCCGAGCGTGCGCGCGGCCATGGCCGTCATGCGGCCGAGCTGGCCGCCGCCGAGGATGCCAATCGTTGCGCCGGGAGCGATGATCATGGAGGGCGACAGGGTCTCTAACGCAGCCCGCGCGAGACCGCCAACGAAGGCGCGCACGCCGCGCACAGACCACTTGCATGACGGCGCGCCGCGGACGGTGGTACCCATCCGGGCGATGCGGAAATACAGCCACGATTCGATCTTTCGCGTTCGCCTCCGGCACCGGCCCGGCGAGCTCGCGCGCTTCACCGCGGCCATCGCCGAGGTCGAGGGCCTCGTGGGCGACCTCTCGACGGTGCAGATCGGCGAGAACGACACCATCCGCGACGTGACCATCGAGACCGGCGACGAGGCGCACACGGCCCGCGTGCTCGCCGCGATTCGCGCGCTCCCCGACGTGGAGCTCATCTCGACGCGCGACCGCGTGTTCGAAGCGCACCGCGGCGGCAAGCTGCGCACGGTGAGCCGCCTCGAGCTCAAGAACGTGAGCGAGCTCCGTTACATCTACACGCCGGGCGTCGCGCGCGTCGCGACGGCCATTCAGCGCGACCCCGACCTCGCGTGGGATTTCACGGGCCTCGGCACCTCGGTGGGCATCTTCACCAACGGCACGCGCGTGCTGGGCCTCGGCAACATCGGCCCCCTCGCGAGCCTCCCGGTGATGGAGGGCAAGGCCGCCCTCTACGACCGCTTCGCGGGCATTTCGGCCACGCCCCTGCTGGTGAACACCACGGACCCCGACGCGTTCATCGAGACGGTGATGCGCATGTCGACGGGCTTCGGCGGCATTCACCTCGAAGACATTCGCATGCCCGACTGCTTCTACATCGAAGACGAGCTCGATCGCCGCCTCGACAAGCCCGTGATGCACGACGACCAGTGGGGCACCGCCACGGTGGCCCTCGCGGCCATTCTCAACGCGTGCAAGCTCACGGGCGTTGACTTCAAGAGCTCGCGCGTCGGCCAGATCGGCCTCGGCGCCGCGGGCAGCGCCATCGCGCGCATCGCCCTCTCGTACGGCGCCAAAGAGGTGCTCGTGGCCGAGACCTCAGCCGACGCGATGAAGCGCCTCGAGGGCTTCGGCGCGACGCCCTCGACCATGGCCGAGATCATGCGCGAGGCCGACATCGTGGTGGCCACCACGGGGCGCGTGGGCCTCATTCGGCCCGAGATGGTGCACAAGGGTCAGGTGATCTTCGCGCTCTCGAACCCCGACCCGGAGATCTACCCCGACGAGGCCGTGAAGGCCGGCGCCGCCTACGCGGGCGACGGTCGCTCGATCAACAACGCGCTCGCGTTTCCGGGCATCTTTCGCGGCGCCCTCGACATGCGCGCGAAGGCCATTACCCACGAGATGCGCCTCGCCGCGGCGGAGGCCATCGCGGCGCTCGCCGAGCCCGGCGAGCTGGTGCCCAACCCCCTCGACACGCGCGTGCACGAGGCCGTGCGCAACGCCGTCGCAGAGACGGCGCGCGTTCAAGGGCTCGTGCGCACGGCGAAGCTGGTGTGAGGGTCAGCGCGCGGTGAAGGTGCAGCGCGTGATGGGGATGCCCACGTCGGCGAGCACGTAGAGGTAGTACGTCGTGCCCGCCGCGAGGGC
>CAISKJ010000280.1 GCA_903885885.1 uncultured delta proteobacterium | reverse complement strand
CGTCGGCCCCACGATGCTGCCGCACCGATGCGGGCAGGTCGTCTTTGAGAATTGCGCCGCCGCGCGCCAGCACGAGCGCGCGCTCGACCGCTTGCGCGAGTTCGCGCACATTGCCAGGCCAGTCGTAGTCGAGCAGCGCCCTGCGCGCGTCGGGCGCGAGCGCGGGCGCGACGCGGCCGAGCACCGACGCATAGTGATGGAGGAAGTGGTCGACGAGCACGGGGATGTCCTCGCGGCGCGCCGTCAGCGGCGGTACCGCGACGGTGACCACCTGCAGTCGAAACAGCAGGTCGGAGCGGAAGCGGCCGGCGGCGGTCTCTTCGCTCAGATCGCGCCCCGTCGCAGCCACGACGCGAACATCGACGGGCACCAGCGCGGTGCCGTCCTCCCGTTGGATCACGCGCTCCTCGAGGAGCCTCACGAGCTGCGCCTGCGCGCGCGCGCCGAGGGCGTCGATCTCGTCGATGAAGAGCGTTCCCCCGGCGGCCTCTTCGATCATTCCGCGGCGCGTCCCCGTCGGCGTCTCGCGGCCAAAGAGCTCGGCCAGCAGGGTGCCCTCGGGCAGCGTCGGCGCGCCCACCGACACGAAGGGCCCCGTTCGCCCCGATCGTCGGTGAATCGTGCGCGCGATGAGCTCCTTGCCCGTGCCGCTCTCGCCCACGATGAGCACGCTCGCCGACGTGGGCGCCACCTGCGCGACGATCTTGTAGACGTCGAGCATCGCCGGCGAGGTGCCCACGAGCGCCTGCTCGCGCTGCGCGGGGCGCGCGGCGCTCTCTCGCAGCGAGCTGTTCTCACGCACCAGCGCGCGCCACTCGAGGGCGCGCAGCACCAGGAGCTTGAGCCGCGCGAGGTCGACGGGGCGCGGGAGGTAGTCGTAGGCGCCGGCCCCCATGAGGTCGAGCGCGTTCTCGGCGTTTGCGTACGCAGTGAACGCGATCACGGGCGTGTCGGGCGATGACTTCTTCACGGCGGCGAGCACCTCTTGCCCGCTCACGTGCGGCATTTGAAGGTCCGTGAGCACCACATCGAAGGCCGTGAGGTCGAAGGCGCAGGCCTCGGCCCCGTCGGCGGCCTCGATCACGTTGTGCCCTGCCTGACGGAGCGTGCGGGCCATCATCGAGCGGGAGTCTTCGTCGTCGTCGACGAGCAGGATGCGGGCGATCGGCGAACGGTTCATGCGGTCGCCTACAGCACCTCGCATGCCGCGAATTCAGCTGGAATCCCAGGTCGCTTCGGGGACAATGACCCCGACTCGGGCGAGCGACCGGGGCGTATTGGGCCGCGGCGGTGCGGCGACGGACGCCCTCAGCGGGGCGTGCCGATCATGGGCATGAGGCCGCCCTGGGGCGCACCCACGCCGGTCGGCGTGCCGATGGTGGCGCCCGGCGCGCCCACGGAGCCCGCGGTCGGAGCCGCGGAGACGCCCGGCGTTGCGCCCTCGGACTGCGACAGCGCGACGTCGACGGAGACCACCGCGCCGCCGCCCGAGGAGTGAAACTGGAGCCGTCGCCCGAGCACGATGATGCACTCGCGCAGCGGGCCGGCGAGGGAGTTCTGGTCTTGCACCTCGACGCGCGACACGTTGCCCGAAGGCTCGACTGCGATGCGGAGCCCGAACTGCCCGGACATCTCGGGGACCATCACCATCGCGGCGGAGTAGCAGGTGTCGACGAGCGAGGTGATGTCGGCGCGCGCCTCGGTCACCATGTCGCGCGTGAGCGTGCGCACGGGGTTGGTGTTGGGCACGAGCGTGGGGCGCCACGGGCGCACCGTGATGGGCTCGAGGTTGGGCACCGGGATCTCTCCGGGCCGGGGGCGCTGCACGTCGACGGGCGCGTTGGCCGCCGCGCTGCCGACCTCGCCGCTGCGGAGCGTGAACGAGTACGACAAGAGCGACGAGCCGCGCGTGGCGGGGAAGCGCCGCGTGCGCACGGCGTTGAGCACGCAGGGCATCATGAGCAGCAGCGAGGGGTCGGTGTTGCCGATGGGCTCGACGTCGCTCACGGTGCCGTCGGCGCTCACGCGCATGAGGGTGGTGATGCTGCCGCCGGCCTGCGGGCTCAGCGCGAGGAGGCCGCGGTAGCACGCGCGTACGGCCTCGTTGGCGGCGACGAGGACGGGCTGCGCGACCTCGGGGCTCATGCTGATGCCGCCGCCGCGACGGCCGCGGGGAGGCGTCGGCGTGGACGACGCGGTGGAGGCCGCGGCGGGCGTCCACGCGGGGCGCGTGACGCGGATGGGTGCGAGGGTGATCTGCGCGGGGTCCGGCGGGCGCGGCGGGGGCGCGAGGTTGTTCGTCTGCGACGAGCCGCACCCGGCCAGCACCCACGACGCCGTGGCCACGAAGAGGCCACCGAACAACCGGTCGAGAGACGCGCGCAACACCATGATCGAACCTACGCTTCTGGAGTGAGCATCGGGGGCGCCGACGGAAGGGGCCCCCACAGCGGGCCGCGCGAGGATGCCAGAGCGTCGCGGAGAGCGCCCACGGGAAACGTCGCCGCGCGTCGCTCCGCGGCGGCCCACGTGAACGTGAGGGTAGGCCCGCGCGGGCCGAGGGCATTACACTTCTGTCAACCCACCCGATGCTTTCCGAAGAGCTCCAGGCGCGCCTCGACACACTGCCCACAGCCCCGGGCTGTTACGTCTTCAAGAACAAGAAGGGCGTCATTATCTACGTCGGCAAGGCGAAGTCGCTGCGCGCGCGGGTGCGCCAGTATTTTCAGCCGGGCAGCTCGGACTACCGGTACTTCGTGCCGCTGCTCGAGCGCACCCTGGGCGACATCGAGACGGTGGTGACCGCGAGCGAGAAGGAGGCCGTGCTCCTCGAGAACTCGCTCATCAAGCAGCATCACCCCAAGTACAACGTTCGCCTTCGCGACGACAAAGACTACCTCTCGGTGCGCCTCGACAAGAAGGCCGAGTGGCCGCGCCTCCAGATCGTGCGGCGGCCCCGCGTCGACGGCGCCGAGTACTTCGGGCCCTACCCCAGCGCCACCGACGCGCGGCGCACGCTTCAGCTCGTGAACCGGCACTTTCAGCTGCGCACCTGCAACGACGACGAGTTCGCCGCGCGCACGCGGCCCTGCCTCGAGCACCAGATCAAGCGCTGCTCGGCGCCGTGCGTGCTCCCCGTCGACAAGGCCGATTACGACGCCCAGGTGCGCTACGTGGAGCTGTTTCTCCGCGGGCGCAGCACCGAGCTCGTCGCGGGCCTCGAGCGCGAGATGAAGGCCGCCGCGCGCGACCTCGAGTACGAGCGCGCGGGGCGCCTGCGCGACCAGATCTCGGCCGTGCAGCGGGTGACCGAGACGCAGCGCGTGGCCGAGGTGAGCGACCGCGACCGCGACGTGTTCGGGCTCTACCGCGAGGGCGACTGCGCGGTGGTCACGGTGCTCCTCGTACGCGACGGCTTCGTGCGCGACACGCAGACGGTCACGCTCGCGCGGGTGGAGATCCCCGACGACGAGCTCATCGCGCAGGTGCTGCAGTCGCGCTACGCGGCCGAGGGCGCGACGATCCCCGACGAGGTGGTGATCCCCCTCGAGCCCGAAGGGATCGAGGGCGTGCGCGAGTGGCTCGCCGAGGCGCGCGGCAAGGCCGTGGCCGTCGCGGTGCCGCAGCGCGGGTCGAAGTCGCAGCTCCTCGCGATGGCCACCGAGAACGCGCAGCACGCGTTTCGTGAGCGGGGCGTGCGCGTGAAGCAGGCCGAGGGTCACGCCGAGGCGCTCGCGAAGGCGCTCGGGCTCGAGAAGGCCCCCGTCACCATCGAGTGCGTGGACATCTCGCACCACGCGGGCGACGAGACCGTCGGCGGCCTCGTGTGCCTGCGCGACGGCATGCCCTACAAGGCCCGGTACCGCGGGTTTCACGTGCGCACCGAGGCGACGGGCAACGACTACCGCGCGATGTACGAGGTGCTCTCGCGGCGCTTTCGGCGCGCCAAGAACGGCGACGACGGATGGGACTTTCCCGACCTCTTCGTGGTCGACGGAGGTCGCGGGCAGCTCGGCATCGCGCAGACCGTGTTGCAAGAGCTCGGCATCACGAACCTCGCCGTGTGCGCCCTCGCCAAGGAGCGCGAGAACGTGCTCGGCGAGAAGGTCGTGGACCGCGTGTACCAGCCGGGGCGCAAGAACCCGGTCACCATCCGCGAGAACGGCGCCGCCCTGGTGCTCCTCGCGCGCGCTCGCGACGAGGCGCACCGCTTCGCCAACAAGACCCGCGAGGCGCTCCTCAAGCGCAAGCAGCTGCGCAGCGAGCTCGACGTGCTCCCGGGCATCGGCACCAGGCTCCGTGTCTCGCTGCTGCGCCATTTCGGGTCGGTGTCGAAGGTCGCCGAGGCCACGCTCGCGGAGCTCACCGCCGTGGTGGGCGCGCAGCGCGCGCGGGGCGTGTACGAGCACTTTCACCCGGGCGTGATTCAGCTCCCCGAGCACGACGCGTGAGCGCGTAACGTCGGGGCTCGCGCGAGAAGCGTTGCAACGCGCGCGTTCGCGTCGTTACGATGCCCACTGGACGAACGAGGCGGAGGAGCGAATGGCGCGCGAGTTCACGCTGGGTGTCGAGGAGGAGTACCAGATCATCGATCCGGTCACGCGCGAGCTGAAGAGCTTCATCTCGCAGATGGTCGAGGCGTCGACTCCGCTCGACGAGATCGAGATCCAGGCCGAGCTGCATCAGTCGGTGGTGGAGGTGGCGACGGGCATCTGCGAGGACGTGGCCGCGGTGCGCCGCGACGTGATCAAGAACCGCCGCGCGGCCGCGCGCATCGCTGAGCGCGTGGGCGTTCGCATCGCCGCCGCGTCGACGCACCCGTTCTCGCAGTGGGAGGCGCAGCCCATCTCGCTCAAAGACCGGTATGTGCAGTCGGTCGAGGAGATGCAAGACGCCGCGCGGATGAACCTCATCTTCGGGCTCCACGTGCACGTGGCCATTCCCGATCGCGAGCTGGCCATTCAGGTGTTCAACCAGGCGCGGTACTTTCTCCCGCACCTGCTGGCCCTGTCGGCGAGCTCGCCGTTCTTCAACGGCCGCCGCACGGGGCTCCAGTCGGTGCGCGCGCTGATCTTCAAGCGCCTGCCGCGCACGGGCATCCCCGACCGCTTCGAGTCGTACCACGAGTTCGAGTCGTTCATCGAAACGCTCGTAAAAACAGGCTGTATCGACAACGGTCGGCGCGTCTGGTGGGACCTGCGCCCGCACCCGATGTACCCCACGCTCGAGTTTCGCGTGTGCGACCTGCCCACCCTCGTCGACGACGTGGTGGCCATCGCCGCGATGGTGCAGGCCATCGCCGCCAAGCTCGCGTGGCTCAAGCGCCGCAACCTGTCGTTCAACATCTACCGCTCGGGCATCATCGACGAGAACAAGTGGCGCGCGGCCCGCTACGGCGTGGGCGGCAAGCTCATCGACTGGGGCAAGAAGGAGGAGGTTCCCTTCGCCCAGCTCGCGCAGGAGCTCGTCGAGTTTGTGTGGGACGTGGCGGGCGACCTGGGCTCGCGGCGCGAGGTCGAAGACGTGCTCCGCATCGTGCGCGACGGCACCTCGGCGGACCGTCAGCTCGCGGTGTTCGAGAAGACGGGCGACCTCAAGGCCGTCGTCGACCACCTGCTCGACGAGACCATGCGCGGCGTTCAGTAAGGGGCGACCGACGGTGGAGGAGCGCGGCTTCGTTCGCACCCCCGGCGCGCGCATCGTGGTGGGCGCCGGCGGCCACGCCAAGGTGGTGATCGCCGCCCTGGAGGCGATGGGCTCCCCCGCCGACGTCGTGCTCGACGACAACCGCGCGCGGTGGGGCTCGGCGCTCCTGGGTGTGCCCGTCGTGGGCGGCAGCGAGCTGCTGGCAGCGTGGGATGCGCCGCGCGTGGTGATCGCGATCGGCAGCAACGCGCGCCGCAAGCGCATCGCCGAGGCGTACCCGCACGCGTCGTGGATCACCGTGGTGCACCCGAGCGCGATCGTGCATCGCAGCGTGAAGCTCGGCGAGGGCGCCATGGTGATCTGGCGCGCGGTGATCGAGCCCGACGCGGTGATCGGCGCGCACGCGATCGTGAACTCGGGCGCGATCGTGTGTCACGACTCGACGGTGGGCGCCTACGCGCACGTGTCGGTCACGTCGGTGATGGCGGGCAACGCGCACGTCGGCGAGGGCGTGTTTCTCGGCATGAACGCGAGCGTGATCGGGGGCGTGACGGTGGGCGCGTGGAGCACCGTCGGGGCGGGCGCCTCGGTGGTGCGCGACGTGCCCCCGCGCTCGGTCGCCGTGGGCGTGCCCGCGCGGGTGATTCGCTCGCTGGCGGAGTGAGCGGGGCTACGCGGCGCGCGTGCGGCGCTGCGCCGGCGTGACCGTGACGCGCGCGGGGAAGAGCGCCCGCAGCGCGCGCACCGTGGTGGGGGCCGGGATGATGCCGCGCGCCACCGTGTCGTGGATGGGACACAGCCAGGCTACGGTGCGAAAGCGCGACAGCACGACGTCTTCGCTCCGGTTGCAGACCGCACAGTGTCGCGTCGCCTTCTGCTTGCGCATTGCAGTGCCTCGATGAGTGTGTTGTGGGGTCGCGAAGGCAAAGCGAAGAGGCCACCGGACGTGGTCACGCAGCAGCCGCGCGGCGACCCCGGAAGGCCACCACGAACGGGCCCGCGTGACAAGCGCCGCGTGGCTCAGCCGGTGACGTCGCGCGTGCGCGCCCGCATCGCGAAGCGCAGCGCGAGGAGGAACATCACCGCGAGGAGCCCCGTGGCCCACACCGACACCTGCGCGCCGGTGCGGAACACCTCGTGGATGGGCACCTCCTTCGCGGGCGAGGCGATGGCCGGCGTGGCCATGGCGACGGCGCGCGCGAAGGCGCTGTTCCAGCTCGGGAGGAGGGCCCGCTCGTACCACGCAGCCGCGAGGGT
>CAISKJ010000279.1 GCA_903885885.1 uncultured delta proteobacterium | reverse complement strand
CCGTGGGGCGCTGCGCCGTGATCGAGGCGAGCGGCGAGCGCACCGAGCTGCGGCGCTTCGGCGACGGTCGCATCGCGTCGATCGAGGCCACCGACGCGCGGGGGCGCTCCGTCGCGAGCCGCTTCGAGTACGACGCCGCAGGGCGCCTCGTGCGCGCGCAGAACGCCGACGCCGATGTGGCGCTCGGCTACGATCGTGCTGGCCGCGTGCTGTGGGAGTCGAGCAACGGGCACCGCGTCGCACACGCCTACGACGCCGCGGGCGACCGCGTCGGAAGGAGCACCGACCTCGGCCTCGAGAGCCGCTACGCGTACACGCCCGACGCCGAGGTGGCCGCGTTCGACCCGCGCTTCAAAGACTTCTCGGCGCACCTCCTCGAGCAGGGCGTCGCCGCCGTGCGCGCGCCTTACAGCGTGCGGTTCAAGCGCGGCGAGTACGGCGCCGAGCGCGAGCGCCAGCTGAGCGGAGGCGTGACGGTTCTCCACGAGCGCGACCCCTTCGGCCGCCCCACGGCGATCACCGCGCGCTGCGGCAACGACGAGCTGTCCGCCGTGGGCATCCAGTGGCGCGGGCTCGATCAGATCAGCGCGCTCGTCGACCCGACGCGCGGCGTGACTCGCTTCACCCACGACGCGCGCGGCTTCCTCACGCGCGCCGAGCGCTCCGACGGGCGCGTCACGCACCGCGCCGTTGACGCCGTCGGCAACCTCTTCGAGACCCCTGAGCGCGGCGACCGCGCCTATGGGCCGGGCGGCGTGATCAGCGCCTCGCCCGGGGCGCGCTACGAGCACGACGCGCGCGGTCGCCTCGTCGCGCGCGCGCTCGATGACGGTGCGCGCTGGCGCTACGGGTGGGACGCCCTCGGCCAGCTCCGAGAGGTCGAGCGCCCCGACGGGACCGCCGTGACCTACAACTACGACGCGCTCGGACGACGTGTGGCCAAGCACGTCGGCGCGGTGGCCACGTCGTTCGTCTGGGACGGCGACCGCGTCGTGCATGAGGTCACCCCCGACGCGGTGGTGGGCTGGGAGTACGATGGCCTCTCGCCGATCGCGCGCGTCCAGGCGGGCCGCTGCCTGGGGGTGCTGAGCGACCACCTCGGCGCGCCCTCCGCGCTGGTCGATACGCGCGGCGCCGTGCAATGGGAGGCGACCCTCGACGCGTGGGGGCGGCGCGAGGGAGGCGACGCCGCGCTGTGCCCCTGGCGCTGGCCGGGCCAGTACGAAGACGCCGAGACGGGGCTCTATTACAACCGCTTTCGCTACTACGACCCCGCCGACGGACGGTACATCAGCCCCGATCCAGCGGGCATGCTGGGCGGCTCGCGGCCCTACGCCTACGTCGCCGACCCCCTCACGGGCTTCGATTCCTTTGGATTGGCCTTCGAACCCATCGTGCTCACCAAGGGTACTATCTACCGTCAGGGGAGCGGTTCAGACATGAGCCTCACGCCGCGGCCCGGCAAAGACGACGTGCTGCGCCCGGGTGACACGCACGCGGGCCTCTCGACCTCGCTGCAGGCGCCAGCGGCGGGCGAGAAGGCGGTCGCCCTCGACGTCAAGAAGCTCCGCGAACAGGGCCTCATGGTGCTGCACGACAAGCCTAACGGACACGTCACGATTTTTCCCGTCGACGAGGCGGGCAAGTTTGATCACGCCCGGCTGCAAGAGTGGTCGTCGACGCGCCCCAAGCTCGAGACCGGCGGCAAGGCCGACGAGCTCACGGAGAAGGTGAAGAAATGCAAGGCATGACGCCCTCGCTCACCGAGGCGCAGCGCGAGGCATGCACGGCTGCGGGCCTCTCGGCCGCGGAGGTGCTCTCGCTCATCGCGCTGCTCGCGCGCGACCTCGCCGCCGTGCGCGAGGCGATGGTCGCGTGCTGCGCCCCCGACGTGGAAGGGTCGCGCTGCGTCCCCCGCGTGGAGGTGAGCGCGAGCGACGACGGCGCGCTCACCCTGCTCGTGCTCGACGCGTGGTGGACGACGACCACAGGCGCCGACGATCTGCTCGAGATCGGCTGGGACTTGACCTGGCGCACGCGCGAACACGCCGCGCGCGTCGAGTGCTTCGCGACGGTCAGCGACCACGGCTCCGTCGCACCGATGATCTCGTGGACGACAGACTACGGCGTCGAGGCCGACGCGGTGGCGGCGGTGCTCCCCTGTGTCGGGAGGCTCCGAGAGGCCTTCGAGCCGCGCGCGCGGGTCCTCGCGGCGGCCGTCGCGCGGCTCCGTCACAATCACGGAGCGTGGGAAACATGACGCCCGGTGGATGCATCGCCCTCGACGCGAAGGCCGCCGAGCTGCTCGCAGAGACCGCCGAAGGAGCGTCCGCATGATCGCCTCGACGTGGCTCGACCTGGTTGTCGGACTCGACATTCACTTCGAGATGGTGCCCACGCCGGCGCCGGTGCCCACACCCTTTCCGCACCCCTTCGTGGGCATGGTGTTCGACCCCGCGGGCCTCGCCATGGGCCTCGCCATTTCGAACACCATCGGCAT
>CAISKJ010000278.1 GCA_903885885.1 uncultured delta proteobacterium | reverse complement strand
GCGCCCGAGACGGGCAGCAACGGCGTGGCCATTCGGTAGTCGTTTCAAGAAGTTACGCGATGTCGTCGGCGTCGGGCCACGTCCACGCGCTGCGGTACCCTCCGCACGCCTCCGCGTGCGCGACGAAGGCCTGGTAGTAGGGCTCGCACGCGAGCGTAGCGGCGTCGCCGACGACGAAGAGGTGGCGCCGCGCGCGGGTGATCGCCACGTTCATCCGTCGCAGGTCGCGCAAGAAGCCGATCTGTCCGTCGCCGTTGGAGCGCACCGTCGAGACGAGCACGGCGTCCTTCTCGCGGCCCTGAAACGCGTCGATGGTGTCGACCTCGAGGGCCGCCGCGAGGCCGCGCGCGGCCACGAGGTCGCGGAGCAGGGTCACCTGCGCGGCGTACGGTGAGATCACGGCCGCCTCGGCGGGGTCGAGGCCCGCGTCGAGGAGGCGCACGAGGTGGCGCACCACGCACTCGGCCTCGGCGGGGTTGCGCCGCGACGCGTCGCCCTCGCCGCGCTCTTCGTCCCACCCGCGGCCCGCGGTGTCGACGAAGAGCACCGGGCCCGCGTCGACGTCGGCGCCCGCGGTGAGCACCTCGGCGAGCGTGCGACCGGCGACGGAGGGGTGCGCGCGCAGCTCGCCGTTGTACATCTGCGCCGAGGGAAAGCGCATGAGGGTCTCGCTCATGCGGTGCTGCTCGCGGAGCATCGTGCGCGCGCTCGCGCCGTGGAGGCGCACCATGCGTTCGAAGAGGCTCACGCCGAGGCCGCCGTCTTGCGCGGCGCGCGAGAGCACCGTCGGCGGGAGCTGGCAGTGGTCGCCCGCGAGCACCACGCGCGGCGCGCGCAGAAAGGCCACGAGCGTGACGGGCTCCGTCGCCTGCGTGGCCTCGTCGCAGAAGGCAATGTCGAAGGGCTCGTCGTCGAGGTCGCCGCCCGCCGCGGTGGAGCACGTGGCGCACACGACCCGCGCCCGCGCCATCACCTCGCGCACCATCTGGCGCTCGCGCGCGCGGGCCTCGGAGAGCAGCTTGCGCCCTTCGCCGGAGGCCTCGCGCGCGTTCTGCCAGCGGTCGGCGCTGCGCCCGCGGGCGCGCTGGCGACGCGCGTAGCCGAGCATGCCGAAGGCCTCGTCGAAGAGGTCGCGCACGGCCTCGCGGTTGGCGTGCGCCTCGACGCGACCCTCGAGGGTGAAGGGGTAGAGCCGCTCGGCCGCGCGCGACGGGTGACCCATGCGCACGGGGGCGAGGCCCGCGCCCGCGGTGCGCTCGACGAGCAGGTCGACCGCGGCGTTGCTCGGGGCGAGCACGAGCACCCTTCGGCCCGCACGCACCTCGCGGGCGATGGCCTCGACGAGCACGGTGGTCTTGCCCGTGCCCGGCGGCCCGTGCACGAGGCAGAGCTCCTCGGCGGCGGCGACGCGGGCGAGGGCGTCGCGCTGCTCGGCGTTGAAGGTCGGGTGCGTGGCTTCGACGAGGCGCGCGAAGCGCGGGGGGCGCTCGCCGAGCACGAGGGAGCGTCGCGTCGCGCCGCGCGAGGGGGCCTCGTTGCGCAGGGCGAGCACGTTGGCCCGCGCGCGCGCCGAGGTCACGTCGTTGGGGCGCAGGTCGACGAGGAGGCGGCCCTCGCGCGTCCACGGGGGAGGGGGATGGTCGAAGGACACCGTGACCCGCGTGCGGGAGCGGCGCGCGACGAGGCCGCGGGCGGGCGCGGCCACCTCGGCGCGGCGCGGGCGCAGGTCGACGAGGTCGCCCTGGTCGATGCGGGCGCCGAGGGGCGCGCGGTCCTCGCGCTCGAGCTCGAGCTGAACGCGGCCGCCGAGGCCCCACGACTCGTCGACGCACACCACGTC
>CAISKJ010000277.1 GCA_903885885.1 uncultured delta proteobacterium | reverse complement strand
CTCGGGGCGCCGTGACGAGAGCAGGGGCGCCGGGTCTTCGAGGTGCTGGCGCAGCACCGCGTAGATGGTGTCACCCTCGAAGGGCGCCGCGCCCGTGAGGAGCTCGAAGGCCGTGCAGCCCAGCGCGTACACGTCGGTCGGCGGGCCGATCTGGTCGTCGCCGTTGCCCACGATCTGCTCGGGGGCCATGTAGGGCGGCGTGCCGGCGTTGAGGGTGTCGCTGCGATTGCTCGACGTGCGGCGGCGCGCGAGCCCAAAATCGATGAGCACCGGGCGCCCCGTGCGGCCCTCGATCACGATGTTGGCGGGCTTCACGTCGCGGTGCACGAGGCCGATCGCGTGGGCCGCGTCGAGCCCGAGGCCCACCTGACGGAGGATCGTGAGCGCGCGGTACACGGGCACGGTCGTGCCGTGCGCGCGGTGGTCCATCACGATCTGCTCGAGGTTGCGGCCCTCGACGTACTCCATCGCGTAGAAGTAGGCCGCCTCGTGCGTGCCCATCGTGTAGATCTGCACCACGTGGTCGTTGCGGATCGAGGCGAGGGCGTTGGCCTCGCTGCGAAAGCGCTCGACGAAGGTGCGGTCGCGGGCGAGCTTCTCGGAGATGACCTTGAGCGCCACGGGGCGGTCGAGGGAGACGTCGCGCGCAAGGTACACCACGCCCATGGAGCCGCGCCCGAGCTCGCGCTCAACCGCATAACGGCTGTCGACGAGCGGGCCCGCGCTGATGTCGAGCGCCTCGCCGCAGCGGAGGCACCGCGACGCCCCCGCGGGGTTGTCGAGGTCGCAGCCCGCGCATCGCCTCACTGCGCGGTGCCCCGCGACGTGATGGCGACGAGGCGCGGGTCGCCGAGGAGCGCCAGGGGGGGAAGGCCGCCGACGCGGAGGGCCTCGCGCGTCCACTCGTCGAGGAGGGCCACCACGCCCTCGAGGCGGCGCACGTCGTCGAGGCCGAGGGCGTCGCGGGCCTTCAAATACTCCTCGATGGCGCGGCCGAGGCAGCCCACGTCGTCGAGGCCCACGGTGGCCGCCGTGCCACCAATACGGTGCCCGAGGCGGCGGAGCGTGGTGCGCGCCGCGGGGTCGCTCGCGAGGAGCGTGAGGGCCGAGCGCATCTCGTCGACGCGCTCGGGGAGCAGCGCCAGAAAGTCACCCTGCAGTTCACGAAGTACAGCCTCGTAGGCCGCAAAAGAGTCGCGCGACGACACGGCCGCACGCTATCACACCGACACTATCGAGAACCACGACGCCGCATCGCACGGCGGTGGATCAGTGCGAGGAGCGGGATTTGAACCCGCATGCCTTGAGGGCGCCAGAGCCTAAATCTGGTGCGTCTGCCAATTCCGCCATCCTCGCAGGTGCCCTCGACGGAGGGACGATGATCCTATCACGTCGGGCGCGGGTTCAATGCGCGGCGTCGAGTTCGCAGACCGACCCATCGGTTGCACAGAAGTGTGCCCGCGGGTATCCGTGCGCCGCCGCGTAGCGCGTGGCCTCGCCGGCGTCGTCGGTGCTGAGCTCGGCGACCTGGGCCCCCTCCCGTCGGAGGGTCGCGGCGAGGGCCTTGCGCGCGCCGCCCGGGCCCGCGACGAGCACCCGCGCGGTCGACGCGTCGGCGGCCGCGACGCCGCGGCGCGCGAGGCGCTCCTCGAGCGCCTCG
>CAISKJ010000276.1 GCA_903885885.1 uncultured delta proteobacterium | reverse complement strand
CGCCCGGCTCCCGCAGGCGCTGCTCGTCTCGGCCGCGCGCATGGGCGACGCCGCCGCGGCGGCGATCGCCGAGCGCTCGCTCGCGTGGCTCACGAGCCAGCACGTGGCCGCCGACGGAACCTTCTCGCCCGTGGGCACCAACGGGTTTCACGTGCGCGGCGACGCGCGCGCGCGCTTCGACCAGCAGCCCGTCGAGGCCTGCGCGATGGTGTCGGCCTGCCTCGACGCGCACCGCATCACCGGGCAGGCGCGCTGGCTCGACGAGGCGCGGCGGGCGTTTCAGTGGTTCCTCGGCCAGAACCCGCTGCACGCGCAGGTGTACGACGCCCACACGGGCGGGTGCCGCGACGGCATCCACGCCGACCGCATGAACGAGAACCAGGGCGCCGAGTCGACGCTGTCGTTTCTCACGGCGCTGTCCGAGATGCGCGCCGCCGAGCGCCTCGCCGCGCGCGACGCGCCCCCCGCGCGCGAGGTGATCGCCCGCTCGCGGCAGAGCCGCGCCGCGCCCGACGCGCTCGCCGACGAGGCCCGCTCGTGATCGGCGAGCACAGCTACGAGGTGCTCTTCCGCCGCCACGCGGCGAACCCCATTCTCACCGCGGCCCACTGGCCGTACCCGGTGCACACGGTGTTCAACCCCGGCGCCACGCGGCTGCGCGACGGCACCACGCTGCTCCTGTGCCGCGTCGAAGACCGGCGCGGGCACTCGCACCTCTGCGCGGCCCGCTCGCGCAACGGCGTCGACGGGTGGCGCATCGACCCGCACCCCACGCTGCGCCCCGAGCCCGAGATCCACCACGAGGAGCTCTGGGGCATCGAAGACCCGCGCATCACCTGGGTGGCCGAGCTCGAGAAGTACGTCGTCGCGTACACGGCCTTCAGCCGCAGCGGCCCCGGCGTGGCGCTCGCGCTCACGGGCGACTTTCTCAGCTTCGAGCGCTGCGGCCTCGTGATGCAGCCCGACGACAAGGACGCCGCCCTCCTCCCGCGGCGCATCGACGGCAACTACGCGCTCATTCACCGCCCCGTGACCGACCACGCGGCGCACATCTGGATCTCGTTTTCGCCCGACCTCCGCAACTGGGGCAACCACAAGCCCATGCTGTTTGCGCGCAAGGGCGCGTGGTGGGACGCGAACAAGGTCGGCCTCTCGCCGCCGCTCATCGAGACCCCGCGCGGCTGGCTCATGATCTATCACGGCGTGCGCCACACCGCGGCGGGCAGCCTCTACCGCCTGGGCCTCGCGCTCTTCAAGCTCGACGAGCCCGACGTGTGCATCCTGCGCGGCGACGAGTGGGTGTTCGGCCCCGAGGCCTCGTACGAGCGCGAGGGCGACGTCGGGTACGTGGCCTTTCCGTGCGGCACCACCCTCGCCGACGACGGCGACACGCTCAACCTCTACTACGGCGGCGCCGACAGCTGCGTGGCCCTCGCCACGGGCAGCGTGCGCGCGTGCCTCCGCTGGCTCGACGCGCACGGCAAGACCCCGCAGCACCCGTAGGCGCGGCTACGAGCTCTCGGCCCAGGGGGAGATTTCAGCGATGCGCATCGCGGCCCCTTCGCCCACGACCGACCAGTCGGTGCCCGCCGGGCCGCCGACGTTCGCGCCGCAGTGAACCTCCTGGTTCGCGCGCTGGCAGCTCGGGTTGGTGAGCTCGCGCACGTCGTCGACGAGCTCGACGGCGAACTCGCCCAGGTCGTGGCGGATGCGCCCGGTGATCATCGCGTCGGCGAGGCGCGCCGCGGGATACGTGGTGCAGCGCTTGCGACGCACGCCCGTGCGATCGGGGAGGTCGGTGCACAGGCGCAGGCCCGCGGGCGCGACGGCGGCGCGAAACTGCGCGGGCGTCGCGTAGCGAAGGCGCGCGATGAAGCGCACGGGGCTCATCCCCTCGGCGGGGGGCTCGTACGCGTTGAGGCCCGCGACGGCCGCGGTGAGGGCCGCCTCGTCGCGCACGCCGAGGAGCTGCTGCTCGGCGCGAATGAGCGGCGTCATGCTGCGCTCGGGCGCGGTCTGCAGGGTGTAGAGCAGGGCGAAGCGCTGCACCGGGAGGTAGCCGTCGAGCTCGTACTCGCGGCGCAGAAAGACCGCCACGTCGTCGCGGTGGTCGCCGTTGATGTCGCGCGTCGCGAGGCCCGCCACCAAGTCGGCGGGATTGCCCGTGAGCGAGAGCGACGCGACGGCCTGCTGGCCCGCGACGAAGGGCACCGGCGTCACGATGAGCATCGCGGAGTCGCCGCGCGCGAGCACGGCGGCCACGCGCGCCTCCGTGGCGCCCGCCTCGGCGTACGCGATGGGGCCCGCGACGATGGCGGCGGTCTCGTTGGCGGCGGGGGCCACGGCGTTGAACGCGGCGAGGAGCGCGTCGCGGCGAGGGTCGGCCGCGGGCGCGGCGTGATCGGGCACCACAGGGGGGCGCGGCGGCGTCGGGCGCGGGGCTCGCGACGACGGCTGCGGGCGCGACGGGCACGCGCGCGCCGCCGCACGCGGCGGCCGACAGGGCGGCAACGACGAGGCAACGAAGCGAGAGGTCGTAGGGCATGGCGGGCGGGAGGGTCATGCCCGTCGCGCGGTGTTGTCAACGCGCCGCGAGACCTGTCGGAGCGGCGGTCGACCCGTCAGTGTGTCGGCGGCTGCGTGTGCGGGTCGACGTCGGTGACGCCCGCGCGACGGCGCGTCGCCCAGAGAAACACGACGAGCGCCACGGCCTGCGCGACGGCGCCGCTGTGCGCCATGCGCACGTCGTCGGCGCGGTGGTCGGAGCACGGCAGGGCGACGAGCGCGAGCGTCACATCGAGCGCGAGCGCGGCCAGGGCGCACAGCACCGTCGCGCGACGCCATCGCTCGAGGGTCGCGCCGACACAAGACCACGCGAGCGCCGCGCGCACCACGCAGAGCGCGAAGGAGGCGAGCGCGAAGCCCCACGAGTGCCCGCGGTGCGTGAACGACATGAGCTCGCCCATCGCGAGAATGGACGCGATGGACCACAGGAGCGCCATGGCGAGCACCGGCAGCAGCGTCGCCGACACGGCGCGCGGAACGCCCGCCGCGCGCACGCGCTCCCACACGACGTGATCGACGGCGCGGTAGGGCCCGTCGGCCTCGGCGCGGGTCTGCGCGCGCCCGCGCCACAGAGCGGGCCACGTCGCGGTAGTGAGCTGGTACATCCCCGCGCGACGGGCGAGGGCGTCGACGCCAAACATCACGAGCACCACCACGAGCGCGCGCAGGCCGAGCGTCGAGGCGGTGTGAGTGTCGATCGTCTCCACGATCACGGCGGCAGCGGCAGGCACTGCCCCGTGCGCGTCTCGCACACGAACGG
>CAISKJ010000275.1 GCA_903885885.1 uncultured delta proteobacterium | reverse complement strand
GTTGGGACCCGACACTCGCGGCGGTCATGGGCGGCGCCGTCGCGGTGACGGCGTGCGCGTACCGCGTCCTGTCGCGCGTCGACGCGCCGCCGCCGTGCGCGCCCGCTGGCGCGGCGCCTCTGAGCGCGGCCATCGCGTACGGCCCCGCGTGCAAGCCGAACCTCGTCATCGACGGCGCCCTGCTCCGCGGCGCAGCCGCCTTTGGCGCGGGGTGGGGGCTCACGGGCGGCTGCCCCGGCCCTGTCCTGCTCTCCGCGGCCGCGGGCGTCGCGCCCGCGCAGCTCGTCCTCGCGGGCATCGTTGCGGGCGCGCTGGTCCACAGCGCCACGCGCGAGTGAAGAGCGTGCGGGGGGGGGTGGAGGCGGCATCGGCGCTGGTGGCGCTTGAGCAGGCGGCGCGGTCGTCGCCGGTGGTTGCAGCGGCGGTGCGGGCGGCGGCGCGGGCGGTGGTGCGGGTGCGACGGCAGGCGGAGAGCGGCGGTGAGCCGCGAGCTGCTGCTGCAGAAGTCTACGGCAAACGTGCGAACGTCAAGTGCAACTTCAGTCACAGCGAAGGACAAACTGCGCTCGGCAACCGCGAAGAACCGCCGCCGCCGCCCGTGAAGTGTGGCCGCGCAGCGTCACGTCAGAGGCGCGCCCTGTGCACTCCACGTCCAGGGGGCGTGCCCTGCGCTGCCCTCACCTCCGCGTGAATGCGCCGCTCCTCGCGCCTGCTGGCGCGGCCGCCAGCGGACGGGCCGCCTTCCGAGCTGCTCCTCTCCGTGTCGCGCATCATGGGCCAGGTGTCGCAGACGGGGCGCCCGCAGCAGATGGCCTTCCCCGAGGTGGGCGCGCTGCTCGCGGTGTCGCGCGAGTTCGCGGACGAGGGCCTCGTCGAGCGCCTCGCGAAGCACAAGTACGAGGGCGTGCGCTTCGACGACGGGTACCGCTCCAGTGGCTTTACGCGCCTGCACCACGCGGCGCTCGTGGGCGACATCGCGCGCGTGCGCGAGCTGCTCGCCGCGATCAAGGGCAAGCCCGCCGCGCGGCGCGGCTCGGGCGCCGCTGCGAGAGCGCTCGCGCGCTCGTGCATGGACGCCGAGGCGAAGCACCGCCTGTGCCCGTGGTCGCGCGCCACGCCTCTCACCCTCGCGGTGGCGCAGGGCCACGGCGAGGTCGCGCACGAGCTCATGCTCAATGGCGCGTCAGCGGAGCGTGCGCTGAAGGCGTTCAAAGCGGCGCACGCGTGGATCCCCGCGTCACGCGACGCGGCGGACGGCGCGCGCGGCAAGGCCATCGTGCGTCTCGTGCGCAAGCTCGAGCTCGACGACGAGCGCGAGCTTAGCGAGGCGATCGATGCGCTCGAGTTTGGCATCGACGCGCGCCTCCCCGCGGTCGTCGAGGCGACTTGGGCCAAGGCCGTCGAGTACCTCAACGATGAGGACCTCGGCGACGACAACGCCCTCGGCGACTTCACTCCGACCTCGGCCCCAGCTTCCGGCGCCGCCACCCGCGGCGCGCCGTCTCCCCTGCGCACCTCGCCACCGCGCGCTTGCTGCTCGCCAAGCTCGACGGCGACTACTTCCTGGAGTCGCTCGAGGTGCTCGGCGCCCTCGACGACGCGGCATCGCTGCGCGTGCTCGAGCGCGAGGAGCCGCGGCGCGTCGCGGGCCACCGCGACGCGTTCCTGCGGGCGGCAGCCGCGGCGGGGGACCTCCCCCTCGTCAAGCGCTTCCTCGGCGCGCACTCCAAGCTGCGGGGCTTCGCCACCCCGACGGTCATCGCCGCTGCCGAGCGCGGCCACGCTGCGGTGGTGCACCACATCATCGACCACCTGACGGAGGAGCAGCTGGAGCGCGACGACGCCCTCAACCTCCTCGCCGCCGTGCACCTGAGCAACGTCCGCCTCG
>CAISKJ010000274.1 GCA_903885885.1 uncultured delta proteobacterium | reverse complement strand
CGTGACGACGCCGAGGCTCAGCGCGAGGAGCACGAAGCGCCGCTCGGGCCGCAGGAGGCACAGCACCCCGGCCGCCACGAGGAGGAAGCCGAAGAGCGCCGTCGCGTACATGCCGAAGCCACCATCGCGAAAGAACGTCGTCCACATGTGCGCCTCCCGAGGTGCGCGCCGCGCGCCCTCCCTCGCAAGTACCCGCACCGCGTCCGATGTTCGACACAATCGTACGGAATCGCGCCGGGCCTCACGGGCCGCGCGAGGGGTGATACAAGCGACCCCTCACGATGCAACACGATGACCTCCTGGGCCGCGTGGCGACCCTCACGGTGCAGCACCGCAGCGGCGCCGGCGCGCTCCTCTCGGCCGACGGCGACGCGCACGACCGCAACGCTCCGTCGATCCTCCTGCCCGCGCGCGAGGTGCCCGACGACACGCGCGAGGGCGAGCGCTTCGCGGTCTTCGTCTACCTCGACGGCAACGACATCCCCGTGGCCACGCTGCGCGAGCCGAAGGTCACCCTCGACCGCGTGGCCTTCCTCGAGGTCACCGACCTCACGCGCGTGGGGGCCTGGGTCGACTGGGGCATGCCCGAGCCCCTGCTCGTGCCCACCACCGAGATCACCCGCGAGCTGCGCGTGGGCGAGCGCCACGCCTTCGGCCTCGTGCTCGACAACACGGGCCGCCTCGCGGGCACCATGCGCGTCGCCGAGCTCTTGCGCGGCGTGGGCGAGTTCACCGTCGACGAGTGGGTCGCCGGCGAGGCCTGGCGCCACGACCCCTCCATCGGCACCTTCGTCATCGTCGAGAAGCGCTTCGTGGGGCTCGTCCCCGCCGACGAGCCGCACACCCTCAACCGCGGCGACGCGGCGCGCTTTCGCGTGTCGCGCGTGCTGCCCGACGGCAAGATCAACCTGTCGCTCCGCGGCCACGGCCACGGTCAGATCGACGGCGACGCCGAGCGCATTCTCGCGCGACTCTCGCAGCCCGGCGCGCCCCGCGTGGGCGACAAGTCGAGCCCCGAGGCGCTGCGCGACCTCTTCGGCCTCAGCAAGAAGGCCTTCAAGCGCGCCGTGGGCAACCTGTTCAAGCGCCGCCTCGTGACCGTCGACGCCGAGGGCTACGTCACCCCCACGCGCGACCCGGCCGCGCGCTAGAAGCGCCTACAGTTCCAGTGGTTCAGCGGTCTACGCTGGCGTCGCGCTCGAGGCGCAGCGAGCGGGCGTTCTCGCACGCGCGGGGGCTCCCTCCCCCGGCGCAGGCGCGGTCGTAGAGGGCGATGGCGCGGGGAATGTCTCTCGGCACGCCGTCGCCGCCCATGCAGAGGTTCGCGAGGTTGTTGCACGCGTCGATCTCGCCGCCGTTGCAGGCGCGCTCGTACAGCGCCGCGGCGCGCGCGCGGTCGACGGTGCCGCCCGCACCGGTGTCCCAGAGGAGACCGAGACTCTTGCACGCGCTCACCTCGCCGCCCTCGCATGCGCGGCGGTAGAGCGCGCGCGCGCGGGCCGGGTCGGCGGGGGTGCCGCGGCCCGTCTCGTAGAGCCACCCGAGGGTCTTGCACCCGAGCAGGTAGCCGCCGTCGCAGGCCTGCGTGGCGAGGCGCAGCGCCGTGGCGT
>CAISKJ010000273.1 GCA_903885885.1 uncultured delta proteobacterium | reverse complement strand
GTCGGGGCGCGCGGGTGCGTCGGTGGTGACGTCGGTGCTCGTGTCGGGGCGCGCGGGTGCGTCGGTGCTCGTGTCGGGGCGCGCGGGTGCGTCGGTGGCGTCGCCGTCTGCGACGACGCTCTCCTCGATGGGCGACGCGTCGTCGTCGAACGCGCCATTGCTACGCGGCGCCGAGCACGCCAGCACGAAGATCGAGAGGAGCCCCCACAGACGCAGCGCGCCGAGTGATCGCATGGGCGACGTGGTGCCAACGCGCACGACGGATGTCAATCGACCCTCGCGACTCAGCTGAAGGGCACCTCCATGGTGCCGCGCGCCACCGAGGCGCACGCGCCGCCGACGTGTGGCGCCTGCTCGGGCGCCACGTAGGCCCACACGCTGCCGGGGCGTCCCATGTGCTCGCCCTGCGTCACCGTGAGCTCGCCCTTCGCGATCACGCCGTCGAGGAACAGACGCTGCGCCACCATGCCCGCGAGCGAGCCCGACACGGGCTCTTCGACGAGGCCGTTGCGCTGCGCGAAGAGGCGCTGCCGCACGGCCCGCTCGCGAGGACGCTCGTACACCGCCACGGGGCCCGAGAGGCGCGCGATCGCGTCGTGGTCGGGCGTGACGGCGTCGACGTCGGCCACCTCGATGAGTAGAAACGTGGGGCCGTTGGCGCCCTCGCGCACGACGCCAACGGCCTCGACGCCGAGGGCCGCGCGCACGAGCGCCGGGTCGACGTCGACGTCGCGCCAGGTGGGTACCGGCTGCGGCATCACGCAGCGCGAGACGAAGCCGCCCTCGCGCTCGATGATGGTGTCGACGGGGCCTCCCGCGGTTTCGAAGCGCAGGAGGCCGATGGGGGCCGAGCGGCCGATCACGTACGCGCTGCCCACCACGGGGTGCGACGCGAAGGGCACCTCGCGCGTGGGCGAGAACACGCGCAGCGAGGCCGTGGCGCGCGCGCCGGTGGGGTGCACGAAGGCGGTCTCGGCGAGGTTCATCTCGCGCGCGATGCGCTGCATCATGAAGTCGGGCAGCGGCTGCGACAGCGTGAACACCGCGAGCGGGTTGCCCGCCAGCGGGCGCTCGGTGAACACGTCGACGAGGCTGTAGTTGAGCTTGCGCATGCGCGCTCTATAGGGGCATCGCGCGCGCCGCGTAAAGCGACGTCAGCGCGGGAGCGACTCGACGGCGGCGGCGGTGCACCCCATCGGCGCGTTGAGGGGATTGCAGCGCGAGGGCGTTCCGCCCGGCACGTCGACCCACATGGTGACGCCCGGCGCCATCGCGGGGACGTCGGTGCTCATGATCTGTGCCCCGGTGGCGAGCACGCGCTCGGGGGCGCGCTCCGGCCTGGTGTCGTTGGGCCCCCATGAGAACACCCGCACGATGAAGTTGGCGCGCACCGCGGCGCCGATCTCGTCGACGCGCGTGGCGTTGTTGAGCACCAGAATACCGCCGAAGGGGTCGGTCATCGCCGAGTCGACGAAGGCGAGGCGCCCCGCGAGGTCGCGGCCGCCGTGGGTGTACGCGTCGCGAAACGCATCGCTGCGGTCGATGTAGAAGAGCACCCGTCCCCGCGAGGCGCGGAGCGTGGGCCAGCCCCGCGCGCGCACCGCGTCGGCGAGCGTCGCCGACGATCCGCGCACCTCGTCGGGGGTGATCACCAGCTCGCGCGGAAACACCGAGAGGATCTCGCGCTCCATCGCGGCGAAGCGCGACTCGAGGGCGCTCGTGGCGTAGTCGTCCTTGGGCTCGAGGTGAATG
>CAISKJ010000272.1 GCA_903885885.1 uncultured delta proteobacterium | reverse complement strand
CGGCGCACGCAGCGAGCATCGCCGCGAGCGCGACGAGGGCGCCCGCGCGAAGAGAAGAAGTGGGTCGCATCATGGTGCGAGAGTGTAGAGAGGGTGGCGCCGCGGCGGCTAGCGCGCGCTGGGGCTACGCCCGCGCTTCGAAGCGGTCGACGAGGTGTGGAGAGAGCGCCGACGCTTCGTCGAGGTGCCAGCGGCCGTCGCGCCAGGCGTAGCGCTTCGCAGGGGCCACGGTGTTGAGCCCGACGGCGAACACCTCGATCACGTCGGGGGTGATCCGCATGCGGAGAAAGTGCTTGTAGCCCTCGCCGCGCATCGCTGAAAAAGCCTCGTTGCCGTGGCGGCCGAAGAGGCGCACGGAGCCCAGGAGGTACGCGCCGAAGAGGATCGCTCCGACGACGTAGCCCCACGCGCCGAGGGAGAGCACGTAGGCGGCGAGGGAGGCGATCTTCGCGAGGCGGTCGTGGATCCAGCTCTTGCCGCCGAGGAGCGCGAGGAGGCCCGCGTAGGCGGCGTCGCTCGCGGCGTGGGCGAGCACCCCGCCGGCGAGGGCGGCGCAGAGGTGCGTGAGGCCGTGCGTGAGCCCGGCGACGTAGCGGTACCAGCGCACGCGCGTCTCGGTGAAGGCGAAGAAGCCCGCGATCACCAACGCCATCCACGCCATGCTCGCGACGTTTTCGCGCACCCGCGCGAGGCCGTCGAGCGCGAGCAGCGGGAGGAAGGCGTACCACGGGCCCGGCGGCATCTCGGCCGGGGGCATCACGAGGCCGAGGATCACGTACACCGCCGCCGTGGTGATGCCGAAGGAGGCGTTGGCGCAGGGGAAGCGACAGAGGCCCCAGCAGAGCCGCGCCGACTGCGCCGCGGAGGGGAACGAGACCCGGTCGGTGTAGGTGCCGCCGAGGGTGTCGTAGGGGCCCGGCGGGGTGGTGTGCGTGGGGTGCACGAAGGCGCCGCCCCCGCCGGCGGTGACGAGGTGCCGTCGGCGCGTCGCGTCGCTCTGGCGGCGGTAGTGGTGCAGGTCGCCCGCGAGCTGGAGCACCACCGCCGCGCCGCGCGCGCGGAGGGCCTCGCGGAGCGCGTCGAGGTGGGTGGGGACGTAGGCCTCGATCTCGCTGGCACGGTACGCCCAGTCTGGCTCCGGGGTGCAGAGGATCACCCGGTCGCCGGGGCCGAGGTCGCGCGCGCGCACGATGTCGAGCATGGCCTCGAGCTGGCCGCGGTCGAGGTCGTGCGAGAGCTGCAGGTCGACGCCGAAGAGCCACACGCGGTGCGGCAGGCGGAGCACGAAGTAGCTCCGCTCCTGCGGGGTGCGCCAGTTGCCGATGGTCTTGCCCGCGGAGAAGAGGCCCATGAACGCACCGAGACCATCGTACCAGTCGTGGTTGCCGGGCACGGCGAAGAGCGTCGGCCGCGCCTCGTCGGCCGCGCCCCCCTCGAAGGGGAGCGCCGCGGCGTAGGGGCCCGCGAGGCGCAGCGCGTAGGCCGCGGGCGAGGGCGTGGGATACACCTCGTCGCCGCCCATGATGAGCACCTGGCCCCGCGGCAGCGCGCGGGGCGCGCCGTCGACCGCGACCTCGACGGACGGGCGCCCGAGGAGCGACGCCACGGCGTAGGTCGACGCGAAGCCGTCGCCCGTGTCGGACACGTAGTCGACCCACGCGTCGCCCTCGCCGGCCGCGCAGTCGTGCTCGACGCGCTTCTGGCTGAGGGCCTCCATCGCGCGAAAATCGGCGCGCTCGCCGAAGAGCGCCGACACCACCGTCTTGACGCCCGTGCGCGCGAGCTGGCCCGGGTTGTACCAGCGCACCATGGCGGCGCGCAGGGGACCGCCGCGCGCCCGTTGGTCTGCCCCGCTCGTGGCGCGCAGCGTAATCGCGCCGGGCGCCGCGACCCAAGCGTGTTGCGAAAGGGTGACGCCTTGGGCATCGTGCGCGCCGTGGTCATCGCCTGCACGAGCACTGTCACCCATGTGAACGTCTACGCGCGCGGCGCCCTCGTGACGCGGCGCCTCGCGCTCCCCGCGGCGCTGCCCGACGGCGACGTCGAGCTCGCCGTCGAGGGCGTCACGGCGCTGGCCGAGGGCGCGAGCGCGCGCGCGTCCCTCCCCGACGGCTGCGGGCGCTCGGTGCTCTCGGTGCGCGCCGCCCTCGCGGTGCCCGCCGCGGGGCCCGTCACCGGCGCGAGCGACGCGCGCGTGCGCGACCTCGAGCACCAGGTGCAGCGCCTCCGCAACGAGCAGAACCACCTGGGCGAGATGCGCGCCCACCTGAGCTCGCTCACGCTCGAGCCGGGGATCCGCCCGCGCGCCGCCGAGAGCTCGCCGCGCGACGTGCTCGCGCGCACCGCCGACGCCGTCGTGACGGCCGAGATGATCACCGCCATCGTGGCCGACCTCGACGCGCGCGAGGGCGCCCTCGTCG
>CAISKJ010000271.1 GCA_903885885.1 uncultured delta proteobacterium | reverse complement strand
CGTCGGCGGTGCCCGCGATCCACGCGGGGAGGCGCACGTCGTCGCTCGAGGTGAGCGTGAAGCGCGCGGCGCGGGGGCGCGGCGCCTCGACGACGGCAGCCTCGTCGGGCACCTCGGCGGGCGGGGTGCTCGCAGGGCCGCCGCGGAGCGCGAAGAAGGTCACGCACGCGGCCACGAACGCGACGCCCGCCGCGGTGAAGGCGAGGGTGCGCCGCGCCGGGGGCTCACGCACCACCGGGGGCGTGCGAAAGCGCGCGCGGGTGCCCGAGAAGCTGCGGGCCTCGCGCTCCTCGCGCGTGAGCTCGGGCATGTCGAGGGGAGGCACCGGCGCGTCGTCGATGACGGGCGCCGTCGAGGTCGCCGCCGCCGCGCGCGCCGCGCCCGCCGTGGCCGACGGCGACGAGGGGCGATCGGGCTGCGAGAAGGTGCGCTGCCGCGGGCGCCGCACCCCGGTGGAGAGGGCGCTGCGGTGCGGCTCCGGCGGGGGATCGGAGGCGTCGCTCACCTCGAC
The DNA here is from genome assembly GCA_903885885.1 of uncultured delta proteobacterium. Classification (GTDB taxonomy): domain Bacteria; phylum Myxococcota_A; class Polyangia; order Polyangiales; genus CAISKJ01. The sequence goes on along the minus strand of CAISKJ010000271.1, from coordinate 3,249 downwards.
GGTCGCGGCGTGTTGATCCCACGCGAGGTCGGGCGCGTCGGGCGGCGTGCTCGACTCCGAGAGCGTGACGGCGCTGCGCGACGAGGGCGTCGACGGCGGCGACGAGCGCTCCGCGGAGCGCTCGCTCCCCGCCAGCGGAACGCTGCGCGCGCCCGCCGAGCCCGACACCACGGCGACGGCGCGCCCGGGCTCCCCTTCGGCGCCCGAGAGGCTCGAGAGGGCGTCGAGGTTCACCACGTCGGTGGGGGCGACCGCCCAGCGCTCGTCGCCGGGGTGCATCACCGCGGCGATCTTGCTGCTGCTGCGCGAGGCCGCGCGGGCGCCGGCGTCGCTGCGCCGCGTGGCGCGCACGAGCGAGTCGCGCATGTCGTCGGCGGTGCGAAACCGGTGGGCGAGGTCGCGCGCGAGGGCCTTGTCGATCACCGTGGCCACGCCCGAGGGAAGGTCGGGCACCAGGGTGAGAATGGGCGGGGCCTCGATCGTCGCGATGTTGATCAGGATGTCGGTGGCCGTCGCGCCGACGAAGGGCGTGCGACCGGTGAGGCACTCCCACATCACGATGCCCACGGACCACAGGTCCGACGCGGGGCCCACGCTCGAGGTGCGACTCTGCTCGGGCGACATGTACTCGGGCGTGCCGAGGATCATCCCCGCGCCCGTGAGCTTCGCCTTGGGGTCGGACTGGGTCACGTGCGCGATGCCGAAATCGAGCAGCTTGGCGTGCGTGGCGCCGCCGGGCTTGCGCGCCACGAAGATGTTGCCCGGCTTGATGTCGCGGTGAACGATCTCGTGCCGGTGCGCCTCGGCGAGCGCGTCGAGCAGCTCGGTGCAGAGGGTCACCGTCGTCGACCACGAGAGCGTGCGCTCGCGGAGCAGCGTCGCCTCGAGCGACTCGCCGTCGAGCAGCTCGAGGACGATGTACACCCGCCCCTCGGCGTCGGTGCCCGCGTCGAGCACCTGCACGATGCCGTCGTGGCGGATGCGCGCCATCGCGCGCGCCTCCATCAAGAAGCGCTCGGCGATCTGCGCCGTGGCCGTGAGGTGCGCGTGCAACAGCTTGAGCGCCACCGCGCGGCCCGTAATGGCGTGCACGGCTTCGAAGACCGTGCTGAAGCCCCCTTCGCCGATCAGGCGACGGAGCTCGTAACGATCTGCGATCGTGGTACCGATCCGTTCGGTCGCGGTGAGTGGGGCCATTGCTCCAGAGGCGCGGCGCGACGCCTTGTTCTTTCAAAGCCTACCTTAGCGGTTTCGCGTCCGTCACGCGGCATTTCTGCACCGCGCCCGGGTCGGTGCTTTGCGGTCGACAGGGCCGTCCGAATTACGTCACATACGCGCCTCGCGCGGCAGGCCATGAACAACCCCTCCGAAGCGCCGCCCCCCGCGGCCCCGCCCGCGCGGCGCCCCCTCGCCGAGCGCCCGCGCGCCCTCGCGGCGCTCCTCGTCGCGGCCGTGGCCATCGTGTTTTTGCCGAGCCTCTTCGGCGAATTTTTGTGGGACGACGTCCCCCTCATCCGATCGAACGTGTACGTGCGCGACCTCTCGCGCATCGGCGAGGCGCTCACGCACGACTTCTGGCACGTGCCCGCGCGCCTCGAGGCCGGCGGCGGCTTCCTCCGGCGCTACTACCGCCCCGTCGTCACGCTCGCGTACGCGCTCCAGTTCAAGCTCTTCGGCGAGCGCCCGCCGGGCTTTCACGCCGTGAGCCTCGCGCTCCACGCGGCCTGCTCGGTGCTCGTCTTCGGCCTCGTGCGGCGCCGCCTCGGCGACACGACGCGCGCGATCCTCCCGGCGCTCCTCGGGGCCGCGCTCTTCGCGCTGCACCCCTCGCGGCCCGAGTCGGTCTCGTGGATCTCGGGCAGCACCGACCTCTGGATGACCCTCTGGGTCCTCCTCGCCTTTCGCGCCTGGGATCGCGGTGCGGGGCCGCGCGACCTCGGCCGCGCCGCGCTCTTCCTCGCGCTCGCCGTGCTCAGCAAAGAGACCGCCATCGTGGCGCCCGCGCTCCTCGCCGTCGACCTCGCGCTCCTGCCGCGCGCCCCCGACGAGCGCCGCGCCCGCTGGCGGGCCCTCGGCCTCGTCGCCCTCGCCGTGGGGGCCTCCATGGGCCTGCGCGCCCTGGTGCTCCCGGGCCTCGTTCCGCCCAACACGCGCGAGCTCCCGTCGATGATGCCCGCGCGCGTCCTCTCGTCGCTGGGCCACTACGTCGCCGCGGTCGCGTGGCCCTGGAGCCCCTCCGTCGACGTGGCGCTGCAGCGCTCCGACCTCCACGGCGTGCCCCTCTACGACCGCTGGAGCGTCACCCTCGGCGCGGCCTTCGCGCTCGCCCTCGGGGCCCTCGCCGCGCGCGCGTGGCGCGACCCCCGGTGGCGCCCGTGGCTCGCCGACCTCCTGTGGTTCGTCGTCGCCCTCGCGCCCACGGTGAACATCATCCCGATGGGCATGAAGACGCTCATCGCGCTGCGCTTCTTGTACCTCCCGCTGGTAGGACTGGCGTCCCTCACCGGCCGCGCCCTCGACGCCGCCTCGGGCACGCGCGCGCGGCCCTACGCCCTGGGCTTCGCGCTCGCCGCGCTCGTCGCCTTCGGGCGCGCCGCGAGCGACCACGCGGCCCACTTCGCGAGCGCCGAAGACCTCTGGACCTACGAGGCCCGCATCCACCCCTGCGACCAGCACGCCCTCGTCGAGGTGGCCGCCATCGAGTTTCGGCAGGGCCGCCTCGCGCGCGTGCCCGCCACGCTCCAGCGTGCGCACCGCTGCGCCGTCGCCAACGGCGTCGGCGACGACGTGGTCACCACGATGGTGCAGACCGCGCAGTTTCTGCTCTGGACCACCCCCGACCAGGATCAAGAGACCCTCACCGCCGTGCGCGGCTTCTTCGACGCCATGGTCGACGCCCCCGCGGGCACCGCGCGCCTCGACACGCGCGAGGTGCACATGAGCCTCACGCTGCAGCCCGGCGAGCGGGCCATGCGCCGCGCGCTCAAGCTCGAGGCGAGCCGCGGCTACGCGTACTTTCGCACCTGGCGCTTCGACGACGCCGCGCGAATGCTGGGCGCCCTCGCGCAGTCTGACCGCTACGCCTTCGCGGGGCGGCGCTACCTCGCGATGACGCTCGCCGCGCAGGGCCGCCTCGACGCGTCGATCGCACTGCTCAACGGCCTGGCGCGCAGCAGCCCCGCCGCGGAGGAGGCCCGCGCCCTCGGCGAGCGCGTCGCCGCCGCGCGCGCCGCCCTCGCCGCGGCGGGG
>CAISKJ010000270.1 GCA_903885885.1 uncultured delta proteobacterium | reverse complement strand
GTAGTAGATGAGCACCGTCTGACCGGGCGGGCCGTAGTTTGTGCCCGTCTTCTTCTCGAGCGGCGCCTCCATGATCGTCTGCACTGTCTTCGCGTCCGTGAAGTAGTTGAAGTTGATGACGTGGAACACCTTTTCCTCCGGCTTCTGCGACGCGAGGAGGCCGGACACGAGCTGCGTCTTGCCGCAGCCCGCGTAGCCGACGAGCATGACGGGGTCGCGCGTGTTGACAAGCACGTCCATCCAGTAGGCGGTGGAGCACGTCTCGGGCGTGGGCACGGTGACGGACGCCATGGGCGTCGTCTGCGAGTTGAAGGCGACGACGGAGAACTGCGGCGACGCCTTCCACTGCTCAAAGGCGAGCGTGTCGGGCGACAGCCAGTAGTCGAAGACCGTTTCGCGGCTGGGCAGCCGCACCGACTTGAACTCGCCGCGCCAGAAGTCGGAGAAGCGCTGCCGGTAGTCCTCGCCGTCGCGCAGCGACAGCGCGGCGCCAAACGCCCACACGGCGGCGAAGACGAAGATGGTGTCCAGCGCGCGCTCGGCGTCGGCGGGCGGCACGGCGGCGCCGGCGGCGCGCGCGAGCACCGCCGGCGTGAGCAGCGCGCGCAGCATGCGCAGCAGGTTGGTGACGAGCGTGACGTCCTCCACGGGCACCAGCGGCCGGCACTCGCGCCGCATAAAGTCGAGCGCGGGCGCGACGTAGCGCTCAAACAGCGCGCCCAGCGCGGCGCGCGCGGCCTCGGTGGGCGCCGCCCAGTGCCGCAGCCACGAGGCGACGAGCGAGCGCCACTGCGAGCCCGTGGTCGTCGAGATGAAGATGATGCCCGCGCGGCTGACGGTGGCGGGCGACGCGTAGGCGAGGTCACGGATTTCGAAGATGAGGCGCATGCACGCGCGCAGCGGGATGCGCTCGTTGGAGGCGAGCGTGAGCATCTTGTTGTCGTCCATGACCGAGTTGATGGACTCGACCCAGTTGGCGTCGAGGTCGCCGTCGAGCACGATCCACTTGGCGTCGTCGCCGGGCTCGGCGGCGAGGTCGCGCATGACCTTGGAGAACAGGCCCTCCTTCCAGTCGCGCGACTGCGGGTGGATGAAGCCGTACAGCTCCTCGGGCGAGAAGACTTTGGGGTCGAGGTCGACGACCTTGGTGCGCCGGCCGAGCGCGCCGCGCGCGGCGGCCAGCGTCTGCCAGCACGCGCTCTTGCCCGCGCCGGGCGGCCCCATGGTGAAGACGCAGTGCCGGATGGCCAGCAGCTCCTCCAGCTGCACGACCTTGAGCGTGAAGGCGTCGTCGGCGTCCAGGCGCCGCGCGGCGCACGCGCGGCGCACGGCGCCTTCGAGCTCGTCGTCGGCCTTGCGCGGCGGGTCCACGCGCGGGAAGAGGTCGCCGAGCAGGCCGAAGAAGATGACCTCGTCCTGCTTGACGATCTTGGGCGTGTTGAAGTCGCGCAGCGCGCGCATGAGCAGCGCCTGCTCGGGCATGGCGGGCTCGGCGCGCTTGAAGCCGCCGGCGACGACGAGCACCGACTTGATCGCGCGCAGGCCCCAGTCGTAGTGGCTCTGCTTGGACAGCAGCTCGCGCAGCAGCGCGTACAGCGCGTAGAACTTGGAGGCGAGCAGCCGCGCCTCGACAAAGCCCTCGGCCATGAGCATGTTCTCGCAGATGAGGACGAGGTCGGGCACCATGACGGTGATGGGCCGGAAGAGCGTCTTCAGGCCCTCGGGCAGCTCCGACCGGCCCAAGTACCCCGGGTTCATCGTGATGAAGGCGCCCGCCGCCCAGTCCAGGTGCACCGTGTCGCCTTCGATGACGACCTCGCGCTGCCGCGCGCGGATGCCGTCGCACACGGCCTTGAACTGCACCGAGCACACCGAGAGGACTTCGGGCACCAGCCGGTTGAACTCGTCGAAGCAGCCCCAGCTGCCCGACGCCGCCAAGCCCTTGAAAATGCAGCCCAGCGACATGTAGTCCATTTCGGGGCTGCGGGAGGGGGGAGGGCGGGGGGAGCGCGGGGGGCGGCGTTGCGCGGCGCGCGCCCCCCCGCGCGCACCCTCTCTCTGGCCACGCCGGCGCGCGCGTGCACGAGCCTGCAGTTGAAGACAAGGCAGGTGATGGCCATGGCGTTGGCGAGGTCCTTGGTTGTCTCCGTCTTGCCCGTGCCTGCAGGTCCCGCGGGCGCGCAGCCCATCTTCAAGTTGAGCGCCTGCGTGGCCGTGACGTAAATGCGATCTGTGAGTGGCGTGACGACGAGTCGCGGCCCG
>CAISKJ010000269.1 GCA_903885885.1 uncultured delta proteobacterium | reverse complement strand
GGCTCCGACGGGACCGTCGTGAGGCCAGGGATCCCGCGTTGTCGCGCGGAGTTCGAGCCCCAGCACACCACGCGCAGGTCGTCGCGCAGCGCGCAGCCCGAGCGCCCCGCGCCCGCGCCGTAGCTCACCTGGATCGCGTTGCGCGCGCCCGTGATCTTCCGCGACGCCGTAGCGTACCCGCCGCCCCAGCACACGACGTCGCCGTCGCCGTCGATGCCGCAGCCGCCCTCGGCGTAGGTGCCCATGGTCATCGATTGAACGACCACCGGCGCGCCCATCACGCCGATCACCGGGAGCGGATCGCCGCGGTGCACCGGCGGATACCCGTACACGCCCGTCGCCGTCCCGAGCCCCCAGCACCCGACGCGTCCGTTGCTGTACCGCGCGCAGGCCTCGTAGTAGCCCGCGAAGACGTCTTCGGGCTGCGCGCAAGCCCCCGCGACGCAGCCGCCCGTGCACGCGTGCCCGCACGCGCCGCAGTTGCCGTCGTCGGTGAGGAGGCTCACGCAGCGGCCGTCGCACACCACCTCGCCCGGTCGGCACCTCGGCGCGCAGACGCCCGCGGTGCAGATCTCCGTCGGGCCGCACGTCGTACCGCACGCGCCGCAGCTCGTGTTGTCGCTCATGAGGTTGCGGCAGACGCCGCCGCAGTTGGTGGTGCCCGTGAGGCAGGTCATGCGACACATCCCCGCCTGGCAGATGTTGCCGCTGGGACACGCCGTGCTGCACGTCCCGCAATGGAGCACGTCGGTCTGGAGGTCGATGCAGAACGGGATCGCCCCGCAGGTCGTGAGCCCCGTCTCGCACGCGATGACGCAGCGGCCGCTCACGCACTGCTCGCCCGACGCGCACGTGACGCCGCACGCGCCGCAGTTGGCGTTGTCGCGGGTCGTGTCGCGGCAGGCGCCGCCGCAGGAGGTTCCGCCCGAGGGGCAGCGGCCGCAGACGCCCGTGACGCAGGCCTGTCCCGCGGGGCAGCTCCGCCCGCACGCGCCGCAGTCCGACGCCGCCGACTGCACGTCTCTGCACACCCCGGCGCAGTTGGTGAGCCCCGCGGGACAGTTGTCAACGCACGCGCCCCGCACGCAGACCGTGCCCGCCGCGCAGGCCATCCCGCAGCCACCGCAGTTGCGCGGGTCGCTCTGGGTGTCCGCGCAGGCCGTCACACCGCCCGCGGTGCACGCGGTCCCCGTGGTGCACACGCAGCGCCCCGCCACGCAGCCCTGGCCCGCCGCACACACGGTGCCGCACGCGCCGCAGTGGGTGTTGTCGGTGGCGAGTTCGCGGCAGCTCCCGCTGCACACCGTCGCGGTGCTCGGGCACGTGCGCGCGCAGGCCCCCTCGGCGCACACCTCCCCCGCGGCGCATGCGCGCCCGCAGGCGCCGCAGTTGGCGGGATCGGCGGAGAGCTCGGTGCACTGCGTCCCGCAGCGGGTCGCGCCCATGCCGCAGTCCATGTCGCACACGCCCGCGAGGCAGGGGCGCCCCGAGGGGCAGCCCGCGCCGCACATCCCGCAGTTGTTTCGGTTGGTCTGGAGGTCGACGCAGGTGCCGCCGCAGTACACCGTTCCCGCGGGGCAACGATCGGCGCAGCGGCCCATCGCGCACACCTGCGTGAGGGGGCACACGACGCCGCACGCGCCGCAGTTCGCCGGGTCGAACTGTACGTCGGCGCAGGTGGCCCGCGCGGAGGCGTCGGGCACCGAGGCGTCGCCGTCAACGGGGCTGGCGCACAGCGCGAGGCGCGGGCCGCAGTCGAGCTGGC
>CAISKJ010000268.1 GCA_903885885.1 uncultured delta proteobacterium | reverse complement strand
GGGCTCGTTCTTCGTGAACCCCGTCGTCGACGAGGAGACCGCCCGCGCCGCCGAGGCCCGCGCGCGCGCCGCGGGCGCCCTGCGCGACGGCGAAGTAATGCCGCGCTTCGCGGAGCCCGACGGTCGCGTGAAGCTCGCGGCGGGCTGGCTCATCGAGCGCGCGGGCGTCGCCAAGGGCACGCGCCTCGGAGCGGCCGCGGTGTCGCAGAAGCACAGCCTCGCGCTCGTCAACCGCGGCGGCGCGACGGCCCGCGAGGTGCTCGCCCTGGCGGCCATGGTGCGTGACACGGTGCGCGCGCGCCTCGGCGTCACCCTCACGCCGGAGCCCGTGTTCGCAGGCTTCGATGGCGACGACCCGCTCGCATAGGCGGAGGGGGCGCCGCACGGGCCTTGCACGGCGGGGCGGGTGCTGGCAGGGTGCGGCCCGTGTCGAACGCGATCACCCAGGGGATCCGCGTGACGGTATCGTGCAGCTACCTGCCCGAGCGATCGTCACCCACGCAGCGCGAGTACGTCTTCGCCTACACCGTGAAGATCACCAACGAGGGCGCCGAGACCGCACAACTCCGGTCGCGCCACTGGGTCATCACCGACGGCAGCGGCAACGTGCAAGAGGTCAAGGGCGACGGCGTGGTAGGCGCACAGCCCGTGCTCCGACCGGGACAGTCGTTCGAGTACACCAGCGGGTGCGCGCTGCGCACGCCCCGCGGCTCGATGCGCGGCACCTACCAGATGGTGCGCGACGACGGGCGGCGCTTCGACGCCGAGGTGGCTCCCTTCGCGCTCTCGCTCCCTCACTCCCTCAACTAGGCCACCGTGACGGTCCGCGCGCGCGCCCTCGTGCTCCGACGCGCGCTCGGCTCGACCCGCGATGCGCGCGTCGTGGCCGCGCTCCGCGCCGACGCGGGGCTCGCGGCCGTCGATCCGCTCGCGGCGTCGCTCGCCTCCGACGAGCACGGCGTCACGCTCGTCGCCGAGCAGGGCGGCCGCGCGGTGGGCCTCGCCGACCTTCGGTGGCTCCGCGCCGCGCCCGCGGGGCCCGTCACAACCGCCTTCGTCGAGGGCCTCTTCGTCGTCGTCGACGCGCGGGGGCAGGGCGTTGCGCGGGCGCTCCTCGACGCCGCGCGCGCCGAGGTCGAGGCGCGTGAGGGCGCCGGTTTCTATGTGCTCGCGACGCCCGACGACGCGGCGTTTCTGCGCGCCGTGGGCTACGCGCCGTCGCCGACGCGCGTCGCCTACGCGCCCGTCGAGGCGGCGCCCGTCGAGGCCGTCGAAGCCGAGGGCGCACCGGCGATCGACGCGCTCACGCTCGCGCCGGGCGTCACCGTGCGCCTCGACCGCAGCGCCCCCGCGCCCGAGTCTGTCACCCGGTGGAACGGCGCGCTCGCCTTCCGCACGCGGCTGCGCGCCGACCTCACCGACCCGAGCTGGAGCGCCGAGAACAGCATCGGCACGCCCGACGACGACGAAGGCGACGCCGCGCGCTTCGCGCCCCAGACGCGCGCGCTGCGCGAGCTGTATCTCAACCGCCCCATCGCGCTGCGCTTCGACGACGTGACGCTGCGGCGCGTGAGCGATGTGGTCGACGAGGAGGGCGCCCTCACGCTCGCGCCCGAGGTCGGCACCTTCTCGCTCGCGCCCGCCGACGAGGCGCTCTTCGACGTGTCGCTCGCCTCGCTGGTCGCGCTGCGCCGCGGCGTGGCCGACACGCTCTCGGCGGGCGCCGCCGGCCTCCGCGCGGTGCGCGTGTCGCCCCACGTGTCGCTGCTCTTCGTCGCGGGGCGTTACGTCGGCTGGCGCGTGCGCGACCCGCTCTCGCAGGTGCGCCCCATGGGCTGGCCCGAGGCGCGCGAGGCGGCGGCGCTCGACGCGCGCGCCCGCGACGCGCTCGCGTCGGTGCTCTACGACTGGATGGTCATCGACGCGTCGCCGCGGGTAGCCCCCGCCGAGGCGGCCGACCCCGACGAGATCGCGCACATGGTGAGCTTGCGCGAGCGCGCGCGAGCCCTCGCCGAACGCGCCGCCGAGGCCGACGAGCGCGACCCGACGCCGGGCGTCGCGCGCGACGTCGCGGCGCACGTGTACTGGAGCTGGGGCTTCTACAAGGTCGGCGTGTAGGGGCGGTCAGCGGATCTGCACGGGCACGAAGAGCTGCTCGTTGCGGCGCCGCACGAGCAGCGCGGCGCGGCCGTCTTGCATCGACTCGGCGAGCTCGCCGGAGCCGCCGACCTCGCGCCCGTCGGCCTGCAAGATCACGTCGCCGCGGCGGAGGCCCGCGCGGTCTGCGACGCCGCCCTGCAGCACGCCCGTCACCACCACGGCCCGCTGTGCGCCCAGTTGGCGGGCGCGGGGCGCGTCGAGGGGCGCCACCTCGATGCCAAGCGTCGCCGGCTCGTTGCTCGCCGCGGGGCGAGGACGGGGGCGCGCCGACGGCTCGTCGCCGCGCTCATCGGGCCTGCGCGCGGTCGTGAGCGAGACCTGGCGGCTCTGACCGCCGCGGAGCAGTTCGAGCTCGACGCGGTCGCCCGGACGGTGCCCCGTGACCTCGCGCACTACGTCGGAGGCGTGGCGCACGGGGCGTCCGTCGATGCGCACGATCACGTCGCCGGCTGCGATGCCCGCGCGCGCGCCGGGACCGCGCGGGTCGATCTGCGACACCAGCGCGCCGGCCTCGGGCGGAAGGTGAAACGCCTCGGCGAGCGCCGCGGAGAGCTCCTGCACGCCGACGCCCATCCACCCGCGCGACACCTGACCCTGGGCGACCACCTGCTCGGCCACGAGGCGCGCGAGGCGCGAGGGAACGGCGAAGCCGACGCCCGACCCGCGGCCGATGATCATGGTGTTGATGCCGAGCACCTCGCCGCGGAGGTTCACGAGGGGACCGCCGGAGTTGCCGGGGTTGATGCTCGCGTCGGTCTGCAGGTAGTCCTCGATGGCGTTGGCGCCGAGGCCCGCGCGCCCCTTCGCGCTGATGACCCCGTGCGTCACGGTGGCCTCGAGGCCGAAGGGCGCGCCGATGGCGAGCACCCACTCGCCCACGTGGGAGGCCTCGCTGTCGCCCCATCGCGCGGTGGGGAGGTTCTGCCCGTCGATCTTGATCACCGCGAGGTCCGTCGAGGGGTCGGTGCCGAGCACCTGCGCGCGCATCACGCGGCCGTCGCGGAGGTGCACCTCGATGCGGTCGGCGTCGCGCACGACGTGGTTGTTCGTGACGATGATGCCGTCGGCGCGCACCACGACGCCCGAGCCGGTGCCAGATCG
>CAISKJ010000267.1 GCA_903885885.1 uncultured delta proteobacterium | reverse complement strand
GCCCGCCGCGTCGGGCGAGGCGTCACCGAGCGGCCCGACGATCGACGAGCCCGAGCAGCCCGCGACGAGCCACGAAGACAAAACCAGAAAGCGTGCGCGCCCGAAGGTCATCACCCACGAACTTACGATTCGCCGGGGTCGCGAGGGGAGAGAGAAATCTCGTACAGCTTTAACTCATTGATCGTTGAGGTAGAGCACCATCACCGAGAAGCGCCGCGAAGGGTCTTGCGCGAGCCACGCCCACGACCACGCCGCGCTGGCCACCCCTTGCGCGAAGAGCGCCGTCGGCGACGGGCCCACGAGGGCCATCAGCGCCTCGACGCGCGCCGCGGCCTCGGCGCGGGTCACGCGCGGGTCGTCGCCCACGATGGTGCCGAGGGTCTCGTCGGCGAGGGTCGCGCGCGTCGTCGGCGACCACTGCGCCTCGCGCACGCGGGGGTCGTCGGCCTCGAGCGCGCTCGCCATGCGAAGGGCCATCGCCTCGGGCGCGAGCTGGCCTTCGAGCGTGAGCGCGAGGGCGGCCTCGTCGAGCGCGCGCAGCGCCGCGGCGTCGTCGTCGGGGTCGAGGCGCGTCGACGACTCCCAGCGCTGCGCCTCGTGATCGATCGCGAGGAGGCTGAAGTCTCCGTAGTGCGACCCCGCGCGCAGCGGCGCGAAGGCCGCGCGCAGCGCGATGAGCGAGAACGGCCGGTGCTCGGGCGCGCGGCGCCGCCCGGTGGCGCGCTCGCAGATGAGCCGCACGCGGGGGTCGGGGTCGACGAGGCCCCGCGCGAAGGCCGGCGCGTCGCCCGCGGCGCGCATCGCGAGCCAGTCGTAGAGGCGCAGCGGGTTGCCCGCGTCTTCGGGCGACAGCGTGGCCCCGAGCGCGCGCGTCACGGCCGCGAGCGACGCCTCGGGGAGCGCGAGGAACGCGCGCGGGTGCCGCATCGGATCGAGGTCGTCGGGGGGCATGCGGCACAGCGCGTCGGCAGCGATCCACGGGGCGAGCGCGTCGTCGCCCGCGGCCAGCATGCACGCGCGCATCACGATTTCGAAGACGTGCGGCGGCGGGGCGTAGGCGCCCACGCGCAGCGCGTCGAGCCACGCGCCCGCCGTCGCGGCGAGGGCGCGCACGGGGTCGGCCACGGGCAGGGGGCGCGCATCGAGCACGGCGTCGACGGGGCGCTGCGAGGCCTTCGCCTCGGCCTCGACGGAGGCCGCGTAGGCGGCGAGCGAGGCCGACTCCTCGCGGGTGATCGACGCGCGCAGCGCGCGGGCCTGAAGGCACTGCGGGGGCACGCGCGCGGTCGGCGCGAGGGGCGCGCGGCGGTGGTCGAAGCCGTCGCGGGCGAGGGCGCGCACGAGGGGGTCGGGGTCGTAGAGGCACGCGCGCAGGGCGTCGAGCTCGCCGTCGAGGCGCGCGAGCGCGGCCGTGAGCACGCGGCGCCCGGCGCGCGAGCCCTCGCCGCTGCGGAGCGCCGCGGCGATGAAGGGCGCGGTGGATGGCCCGAGCGAGACGAGCCCCGCGACCACCTCGTGGCGACACGAGGGAAAGAGGTCATCGCGCGGGTCGAGAGAGGCCACGCGCACCGCGAGGCGCGCCGCGGCGTCGCCGGAGCATGTGACGAGATATGACCACGCGATGCGGGCGCCGTCGCCGAACACGGCGGCCTCGCGGCGCGCGGGCGGGAGCGCGGCGAGCCCCACGCGCAAGACGGCGCGCACCTCGTCGGTCCAGGGCGCGCGCACCTGGTCGCCGAGCCACGGGTCGAGGCGCGCGTCGAGCGCGAGGCCGCGGCGGCGCAGTGCCGCGATCGTGCCGCAGAGGAGCACGGCGGCCCCCGCGTCGTGGCGCTGCGCGGCGGCGGACCTTCGCACGAAGGCCTCGCCGAGCGCGTCGCCGAGCGCGTCGACGGCGCGCGCTGCGTGCTGGGGGTAGCGCGCGTCGACGAGGGCGCTCACGGCGTCGTCGGGAGAGAGCGCGGCGAGCGCGTCGCGCGACGCGGCGCTCAGGCCGTCGCGCTGAAGGAGCGCGATCACGTCTCGAAGCTGTGCGGGCATGAGCGGTCCCTCGCGAGAGAAGGCCGCGAGTGTACGCGCCGGAGCGCGCCCGTGGGGCACAACAGATTGGCCCCCCGAGCGCGGGCGGACGTCAGGGCAGCGAGGCGGGGCAGAGGTCGGGGTTGTACCCGAGGGTCGTGGGCGGCGGCACGGCGGCGGTGTCGTCGTCGATGGTGAGGAGGAAGGCCACGAGCTGCCGCACCTGCGTCGCGCGGTCGCCGGTCTGGAGGAAGTTCGCCGACATCGCGCGGTAGTGTGCGTCGAAGGTGGTCGAGAACAGCTCCTCGAGGGTGCGCGCGTTGCCCGCGTGGAAGAAGGGCGCTGCGGTGCCCATGCCGACGAGGGCGGGCGGGTTGAAGCCCGTCACGCCCTGCGCGTTGGCGGTCATGTCGGCGCGCGCCTCGCGCACGCGGACGCCCGTGGGGGCGACGCCGTCTTGAGCCGCGTTCAGCGCCGCGGGGAAGGTCCCCACGTTGCGCAGCACGCAGTTGATCTGGTCGTTGGCGGCGTCCATCGGCGTGAGCCGCAGGGCCGCCGTACGTCCCGCCCCGGCCGTCGCGGGGTTGAGCGCCGCGGGGAACATCGCCGGCGCCGTGTACATCATCGCGCGCAGCGCGCCCGTGGCGGGGTTGTTGTTCGCGTTGCCCGGCGCAAAGAAGCGCCGCGAGAGGGTCCACTGCGTGCCGCCGTGGCAGCCCGCGCAGTTGTGCTCGACGAAGAGCGCGCGCCCCGCGGTCACGTCGGCCATCGAGAGCGAGTTGGGGCCGCGCGGCGCGCGAATGACCTTGATGTAGTTGTCGACGTCGGTCCAGTCGGAGAGGGCCGAGCGGAGCACGCCCGGCGCGCCCGCATCGGCGCCCGCGAGGGGGCCCGCGGCGGTGCCCGCGCCGTCGGGCATGAGCTGCCGCGTCGAGCCGTTGAG
>CAISKJ010000266.1 GCA_903885885.1 uncultured delta proteobacterium | reverse complement strand
GCGAAGGGGCGGCCACGGCGAGGCGCGCCTCCTCGGCCCCTTCGGCAGAGATCGTGAGTCGCACGGGGCGCCCGCCGAACTGCGAGAGGTCGATGGCCGCGTCGTGCCACGGGCGGTTGGGCTGAATGTCGACGCGCTCCTCGATGGCGTCGGAGCCGTCGGTCTCGGCGCGCAGCACGGCCGTCACCGCGTCGACGGGGCGCGCGCCGCGGGGGCCCTCGGCGGCGATCGAGGCCGTCCACGTGGAGCCCGTCGGGAGGATCATCATCGCCGAGAGCCGCGTGGGCGCGTAGAACGTGAGCGCGCGGCGGGGCGTGCGGTCGGCGGCCACGTCGTTCACGAGGTCGGCGACGCGCGCGGGCGACACGTCGCGCTGCGCGAGGTGCACCCAGTCGATCTGTGCGGCCACGGGCGAGAGCACGCCGGGCACGGGGCGCGGGGCGCCGAAGCGCAGCTCGACCTCGGCCGTCGCGCGCGTGAATCGGTCGGGCGGCACCGGGAGGTTGATGATCGCGGGCGCCCCGTCCTGCGGCAGCGGCGCGGCGCGCACGAGCACCCCATCGACCATGAGCGCGAGGCCCCGCGCGGCCGCGCGGCGCACCCGCAGGCGTACCGCCGTGGGCGCGGCGCCCGGCGCCACCTCGCCGAGCGGAACGCGCAGCCGGAGCCGCGTTCCGACGCTCACCCAGCTGTCGCCGTTGACCGTCTCGGTGGGCAGCGCCGCGGCGCTCACGAGGTACGGCGCGGCCTGTCGCTCGCCGAGGTCGACCACGGGGCCCGCGGTGTCGATGGCGCCCTCGCGAAACACGTCCGTGAGGTCGATCACCTCGTCGATGCGTCCCGCGCGCGGTCGCGGGGCCGACGCGTCGGGCGCGCTGCTGGCAGCGGGCGCGGGGGCCCTCCGCGACGAGCACGCCGCGAGCGCGCACGCGGCGAGCACGATCGTCACGAGCGGTCGCACGGATCAGCGCCCTGTGGGAACCGTGAGCACGAGGGCCTCGCCCGCGCGCACCGTCGCGAGCTGATACCGCGGCGCCCCGTCGACCGAGAATCGCACCGCGTGCATACCCTCGGGCACCACGGCGCTCACCGGCGGCGCGCTCGCGTCGCGCGCGTCGATCTGCACGGTGACCCCCGACGGCGCGCCCTCGGCGGGCACCACCACGAGGCCCGCGCGCGGCGGCAGCACGGCGCCGTCGGTGTACTCCTGCGCGGGGCGGTAGGTCACCGTGGGCCCCGCTTCGCGAAGCGCCACGGTGGCCGCGGGCGCTTCGAGTGCGGGGGGTGCGTTGGCCGCGGGGCTCGCATCGACCGCGAGGCCCGTCGGAGCCCCCGCGTCGACGAGCTCGGGCTCGGGCGCGAGCGTGGGCGCAGCGTCGGCGACGGGGAGGGCCTCTTCGAGCGGGAGCGCCGCGTCGGGCGCCTCGATCGGGAGCACCGTCTCGGGCGGCACCGCGTGCGAGAGGTACCAGCGCACGCCGTAGTAGCTCCCCGCGAAGGCGGCGCCCACGCCGAGGAGCAAGAGCGCCGGTCGCATCGACCACGCGCTCCCCGCGGCGGGGCGCGGCGCCGTGGCCCGCTCGCTCTTGCGCGCGTTGGGCGTCGCGATGCGCGTCGGGTCGTCGGAGGCGTTGCGGATGGCCTCGAACTTGGCGCTGTGTCCCCCATTGGGGGCGCTGCTTCGCGCCGCGTCGGGGGCGCTGCTTCG
>CAISKJ010000265.1 GCA_903885885.1 uncultured delta proteobacterium | reverse complement strand
CGCCCCGTGTGGCTCACCGAGGTGGGCTTTCGCCACGACGCGCGGGCGCTCGTCGAGCCGTGGGCGTGGGTGCAGGCGGCGCGGGCCCGCTCGATGGACATGCAGTCGGTCGGCTACGCCGCCACGCTGCGCGCCGTCGCGGCGGAGCCGACCGTCACGGGCGTCTTCGCGTGGAAGTGGTTCACCTCCGGAGGCGACGAGGAGGAGGGCGAGGCGGGCTTCGTGTTCACCGGACGCCCCGCCGAAGCCGTGCTCCGTCGGGCCTACGCGGCGCCGTAAACAACAGCGTCGGTGCCCCCGTTGACAGCGACGGGAAAGGTCCCTAACAATCGCTATTGAACTGGAGTCAACAGCGATGGATGGCAACGCACCGACGATCTCCGAGCGGCACCCGATCACCCCCCGATCGCCTGCGTTCGAGTACGCAGCGCTCCCGCGCTACTGGTTCGCGAACAACGCCGTGGCCACGCAGATGGCCAACGGCGTAAACCTGCTCTTCCCCGCGGGCGAGCGCTTCTTCATTCGCAGCGTGAAGCACTTCGTCGACCGCATCGAAGACCCCGCGCTGCGCGCGCAGGTGCAGGGCTTCTACGCGCAGGAGGCGCGGCACGGCTCGGCGCACCAGAAGCAGTTTGAAGCGCTGCGCGACCAGGGCTACGACATCGACGCCTTTCTCAAGGTGTACGACCGCATCGCGTGGGGCGTGCTCGAGCCCGCGTTCTCGCCCGCGATGCGCCTCTCGGTCACCACCGCCCTCGAGCACTACACCGCCATCATGGCCGAGGGGGCGCTCGCGCACGGCTCCCTCGACCTCGCGCACCCGAAGATGCAGGCGCTGCTCAAGTGGCACGCGTGCGAAGAGATCGAGCACAAGGCCGTGGCCTTCGACGTGCTCAAGGCCGTGGCGCCCTCGTACGGGCTGCGCATCGCGGGCATCGCGCTCGCCACCGCGGGCCTCGCCGCGTTCTGGGTGGCCTCCACCGTGTACCTCTTGCAACAAGACAAGAAGGCCGGGCGCCCCCTCACGCTCGGCGAGGTGCAGGCGTTTCGCAACCACGACGACCGCTCGGTGGTGCGCGACGTGTTCGTGCGCGGCATCCGCGAGTACCTGCGACGGGACTTTCACCCCACGCACAACGACAACTTCAAGCTCGCGACGGAGTACCTCGCGAGCGTCGGCATGGTGTAGCCGCGAGGGGTGCGAATGGGGGCCGCACGAGGCTCCCCACGGGCGTGGGATTGTCGTAGGTTCCCGCCCGCCATGAGCTCCCTCGCCGCCACCCTCGCCGCGCTCACCGAGCGATATACCGAACTCCACACCCGCAAAGAAGACCTCTTCTGGTCTTCGAAGATGGGGCTCAGCGACGACCCCGCGGCGACGCAGCGCGCCCTCGCCGACGCCGAGATCGCGATGAACCGCTTTCTCCAAGACCCGTCGCGCCTCGGCGATCTGCGTGCCTTCGAACGCGCGGGCGAGGGGACGGCGCAGGAGCGCACGGTGCTCGGCGGGTGGATCGCCCTCTTCGCGGCCAACACGATCGAGCGCCCCGAGGCGCGCGCGCTCTCCGAACAGATTGTCGAGCGCGAGGGCGAGCTGCAGCAGGCTCGCGCGAAGATGAAGCTCGGCTTCACCGACCCCGCCACGGGCGTGTGGGAAGAGGCGTCGAGCAACAAGCTCGCATTGCTTCTGCGCAACGACGCCGACCCGGCGCGGCGCAAGGCTGCGTTCGAGGCGCTCGCGTCGATCGAAGACCACGTGATGGCCCACGGCTTTCTCGACGTGGTGAAGATGCGCAACGCCCTCGGCCGCATGCTCGGCTACGAGGACTACTACGCGTGGCGCGTCGCCGTGGTCGAGCGCATGACCAAGCGGGAGCTCTTCGACACCCTGGGCGACCTCGCCGCGCGCACCGCCGAGCGCTCGCGCGCCGAACTCGCGCGCTTTGCCGCGCTGCACGGTGCGGGCTCCCTCGACCCGTGGAACTTTCTCTACCTCCGGGCGGGGCGCATCGCGGCCGAGATCGATCCGTACTTCGCCTTCGCGCCCGCGCTGCGGCGCTGGGGGCGCAGCTTCGCGGCCCTCAACGTGCGCTTTCGCGGCGCCACCCTCACGCTCGACCTCGTAGACCGCGTGGGCAAGTACGAGAACGGCTTCATGCACGGCCCCGAGGTGGCCTTCTACGACAAGGGTGCGTGGCGCCCGGCGCGCATCAACTTCACCGCCAACGCGGTGCCCGGCGCCGTGGGCTCGGGCCTGCGCGCCACCGAGACGCTCTTTCACGAGGGCGGCCACGCGGCGCACTTCGCGAACATTCTCTCCGACGCGCCCTGCTTCGCGCAGGAGTTCGCGCCCACCTCGGTGGCCTACGCCGAGACGCAGTCGATGTTCATGGACTCGCTCCTCGAAGACGCCGACTGGCGCACGCGCTACCTCGCCGACAAAGACGGAAACCCCATTCCGATGGCGCTCATCGAGGCCGCCATCCGCGAGTCGCAGCCCATGCGCGCGTGGGACGTGCGCGCGATGCTCACCGTGCCGCTGGCCGAGCGGGCGCTTTATGAGATCCCCGACGACGAGCTCACCCCCGAGCGCGTGAAGGCCACCTTCCGCGCCATCGAGCGCGACCTGCAGGGCCTCTCCGCGGGCGTGCGCCCGGTGCTCGCGGTGCCGCACCTTCTCTCGGGCGAGGCGAGCGCCTACTACCACGGCTATGTGATGGCCGAGATGGCGGTGTTTCAGACCCGCGCCCACTTCATCGCGCGCGACGGCCACCTCGTCGACAACCCTCGCATCGGCCCCGACCTCGCCGCCACGTATTGGAAGCCCGGCAACGCGGCCACCTTCAACGAGACCCTCGTGGCCCTCACGGGCAGTCCCCTCAAGGCCGACGCGCTCGTGGATGCGTGCAACCTCGACGTCGAAGACGCCATCGCCCACGCGCGCGCCCAGGTGGCGAAGCTCCCCACGATTGCGCCGCACGCGGGCCCCGTCGACCTCGACATGAAGCTCCGCGTGATTCACGGCCGCAAGGACGTGGCGAGCACCGACGGGCACAGCTTCGAGGCCGCCTGCGACGCGTTTGAATCCTGGGTATCCAGCGGCGTGGCATGACCGACGACCCCTTCGCCTTCGACGACGTGACGGGCACTGCGGCGACGCTCTCGGCGCTCCCCGCGGAGCTCAACGAGCGTCTCGCGGGGCGGGCGGTGCGCGGTGAGTCTCCGCTCGCGGCGGCGGCCGAGCTCGCGCGGCGCGGCGATCTGCGCGGGCTCAAGGCCCTCACGGGCGCTGCGGCCTTCGCGGCGCCGGAGGACCTCGCGGTGATCGCCCTCGCGGGCGGCGCGCACGGGGCCGACGCGCTCGCGTGCGTGGCGCTCGCGCAGTGGCTCGCGGCCCCGTCGCGGGTGGCCGCCGTCGAGGCGCTCGGGCGCGCGACCCTCACCGCGGCCTCGTCCGCGGCCGTGAGCGTGGCCGCCGAGCGGGCCCCGAAGCCCATCGGGCCCCT